>DATFVY010000083.1:0-4034 GCA_035259925.1 Burkholderiales bacterium | reverse complement strand
TTTGAAGCGCGGCTAGCTGAGGTGCTTGTTGACCAGCCTGGTCATCTCGAACATGTTCGCCGACCCCTTGCCGAAGACCGCTCTCAGCTTGTCGTCGGCATTGATCATGCGCCGGTTGTTCTTGTCCTGGAGGCCGTTGCGCTTGATGTAAGCCCACAGCTTCTTGGTGACCTCCGTGCGCGGCATCGAGCTGCTGCCGACCACCGCCGCGAGCGCCGAGCTCGGGCTCATCGCCTTCATGAACGCGGGGTTCGCCTTGCGCTTGCTCTTCTTCGCCTTCTTTGCTTTGGCCATTGAGTTTCTCCCATTGAGTGCGCTGAACCAGCGCGAGTAAGTGGTAACGCCGTCTATAGAGGAATTCAGCGCTTAGAGGATGCCTATGTCCGCGGCAGCTTGCAAGCGCTTTTTCACCTGTCGCCGGGCGTAGACACTCACGCCGGCGCGTTGGCGCGCAGCCTTTCATCCGCGGAAAGCAGCCCCCCGGCGCGGGACCGTGGCCATCCGCGGTCGCGCGCTTCCCCGGAGGCGCGGCGTGTAGTCAAGGACTTATCCGCTGAAGTTCAAGTCTTGGAATGTGCCATGGCGCACAGACGGAAACGCCATCGGAGGGCCGTCGGCCGTAGCCCGTTCATTCCGTGCATGCGCCGGGGCCCGGGGCGCGAGCGGCGTTGCAGCGCTTCCGGGGGAGGCAGCCCGCGGGGGAGCCGCGCAGGCTACTGTTTCATCTTTTCGAGGAAGTGCTTGCGGAACTTGGCCACCTTGGGCGCGACCACGGCCTGGCAGTACGGCTGGTACGGATTGCGCGCGTAGTACTCCTGGTGGTAGCGCTCCGCCATGTGGAACGTCGAGGCGGGCACGATTTCGGTGATGATTTTTCCGCTCCACAGCCTGGCGGCCGTGAGCCGCGCGACCACCGCTTCCGCCGCGGCCTTCTGCTGTGGCGTGTGGTAGAAAATCGCGGACCGGTATTGCGTTCCCACGTCGTTGCCCTGGCGATTCAGCGTGGTCGGATCGTGGATCACGAAGAACACCTCGAGCAACTCCTCGAACGACACCACGGCGGGATCGAAAGTGACGCGCACGACCTCGGCATGGCCGGTCTCTCCCGAGCAGACTTCCTCGTACGTAGGGCTGGCCGAGCGCCCGCCCATGTAGCCCGACTCGACGGAATGCACGCCTTTCATGCCGTCGTACACCGCCTCCAGGCACCAGAAGCAGCCGCCGGCGAGGGTGGCAATTTCCTTGCCGGCGGGAACCGCGTCGACCGAATTCATATGCAGCTCTCGCTCCAGCTTCTCGATTCATCCATACATCGGGGTAAGTGTAGCGGATTCAAGCGGGCTGCAGCGCAGGCGGCGCGAGCGCCGGGCGCTCGATCTTGAGCCAGGGCCGGAACAGCAGCCGCTCGATGCGCCCGAGGTCAGCGTAGCGGCTGACGGAATGCGCCATGCGCTGCACGAATTCGTCGTACGTGAGCTCGGGCACGGTGCGCGGTCCGTTCCAGTTCTGCGCGAGCGGCTCGAACGCGGCGCGCAGCTGGACGTCGCGCGCCGAGCGCATCGCCGCGCGCAGCGTTCGCCAGCTCGCCGCGAATCCCACGCGTTCCTGCCGCTTGCAACGCTCGAAAGCGCCGCGGAAGAAGTCGAAAAACTTCGCATGGGCCGACGCCGCCTCGCGCACCAGGCTGCGCAGCAACGACTCATCGGCGGATTTCGCGAGCCCGCGGTAGAGCACCGCGAGCTGCACTTCCGCGACGCATCGGGCCACGACATCGAGGGCAGCAGCGGGGTTCCGGAGCTCGAACCGCACGCGGGTCCGGAAGGACTGCTGGAACTCCGCGTAGGCCGTGGCCCAGTCGAACTCCGGCCACGTCGCCTCCACGTACTCGCGCAGGCGGCGCCCCAGCTCGGCCCGTTGCGGCACCCACACTTGCTCGAGCCACAGCCGGGCCTCGGGTTGCGCCGCCAGCACGGAATTCAGGCGCTCCACGTGCATCTCGGCAACCGACTCCAGAAACGAAGCGGCGGCGAGGCTGTGGAACATCACGCCGTTGAAGCGCACGATGGCGCGCGCGCGTGCCAGCTCGCTGTGTCCGCGTTGTGTCGTCATATTGGCGGTCCCTTGCATGGTCTCCTCCCTCTCCCGGTATGCCGCAGGCGGCGCCCGCGTGCGAGTCCAGTATTGCTGCGGCGCAATATCCGGCACAAGCTTTCCCTGCGAGGTCGCTACGAGTTGGCCCGAGGGTGGCCATTAGTGATACCTTCGCCCGACGCACCGGTAGAGCTGGTCAGGGAGTTCGGCAATGACAACAAGCGCAGGGCTGGTCGAAGTGCTGAAGCGTGAGCTGCGGGCCAAGGGCATCACCTACGCCCGCGTCGCGCGCGAGCTCGGCTTGAGCGAGGCGAGCGTGAAGCGCATGTTTTCCCGCCGCGAGTTCACCCTCAAGCGGCTGGACCAGGTCTGCGAGCTCACCCAGTCCGATTTCTCCGACCTGGCGCGAATCCTCAACCGGGAGGAAACCCTGATCTCCCAGCTCACCCACGAGCAGGAGAAGGAGATTGCCTCCAGCCTCAAGCTCTTCCTGGTTGCGGTGTGCGTCCTGAATCACGTGCCCCCGGAGCAGATCGTCGAAATGTACGACATGTCCCAGGCCGAGTGCGTCCAGATGCTCGTCAAGCTCGATCGCATCGGGTTCATCCGATTGCTGCCCAACAATCGTATAAGGCTCCTGATAGCGCTCGATTTTGCATGGCTGCCCGACGGTCCTATTCAGCGCTTCTTCAAGCAGCGCGGAATCGGAGATTTCGTGAACGCGCGCTTCGACCGGCCGGACGAATACTGCGTGGCAGTGAACGGCATGCTGTCCACCAGTTCCCGCTCGACGATCGTGGCGCGGCTGAAGCGGATCGTGCGCGAGTTCTCGGAGCTGCACAACGACGACGTGCGGCTGCCGCCGGCGCAACGGCTGAACATGACCATGCTGGTCGCGATCCGCCACTGGGAGCTGCAGGCTTTCACGGAAATGAGACGCAAGAAACCGACAACGAAATCAGGAATCCGATCATGAACGCGACACGATGGCTTTCGTTTCTGGGGATTGCCGCCCTCGCCCTCTCCACGGGTGCGGCCGCGGCACAGACCGAAGGCAAGGCAGCCACGGCCAGGGCAACGTTTGCCGGGGGCTGCTTCTGGTGCGTGGAGGAGGTCTACGACAAGGTGCCCGGCGTCCTCGCAACCACCTCCGGCTACATGGGGGGCAAGGTCAAGGACCCGACCTACGAGCAGGTGACGACCGGCCGCACCGGCCACGCCGAGGTGGTGCAGGTCGAGTACGACCCGGCGAAAGTGAGCTACGCGAAGCTGGTGGAGTTGTTCTGGCGCAACATCGATCCCACCCAGAAGGACGGGCAATTCTGCGACCACGGCCCGCAATACCGGAGCGCCATTTTCTATCACGACGAAGCGCAGAAGCGCGCGGCGGAGGCATCGCGGGTTGCGCTGCAGAAGACCAAGCCGTTCAAGGGCGAGATCGTCACCGAGATCACGCCGGCTTCCCAGTTCTACCCCGCCGAGGGCTACCATCAGGACTACCACGCGAAGAACCCGGCGCGCTACAAGTTCTACAAGAACGGCTGCGGGCGAGACGCGCGCCTGCAGCAGCTGTGGGGCAGGCCGGGAGGCTGAACCACCCCGGCCCTGAGGGCCACCCCTCCCAGACCAGGAGGGGTCGAGCGGATGCGCGGGGTGGTTGAGACGCCATGAGCAAGTTTCTCGACGCGGCCGCCGAGACCGCCATCAAGCAGCGCGTGGCCGCACTCGAGCGCGCCACCGGCGTGGAAGTGGTCGCGGCGGTCATCGCACGCGCTGATTCCTATCCCGAGATCCCGTGGAAGGCGTTCGCGCTGGGAGCCTCGCTCGCGTCGCTCGCCGCCGTCGCGGCGGCCCTGTTCGAGCCCGGCTGGGAGGCCTTCGAAGCGGTGGCCGAAACCGCGGTGGCGGCACTGGCGGCCGGCGCTGCGGCCGCGCTCGCCACG
>DATFVY010000082.1:0-5865 GCA_035259925.1 Burkholderiales bacterium | reverse complement strand
GTATCTCCGCGAGCACGGTCTCGATGCCCTTGCGATCTATGGTGCGCAGGCCGGCCTGCGATACACGGAGGCTCACCCAGCGCTTCTCGGCTTCCACCCAGAAGCGGCGGTACTGCAGGTTCGGCAGAAAACGCCGCCGTGTCTTGTTGTTGGCGTGGGAAACGTTGTTACCGAGCATCGGCTTCTTGCCGGTGACCTGGCAGACGCGGGACATGGGGTGCTCCGGAATTCTCGAAAGGCGCGGATTTTACAGGCTTTTCGGCGCACGCTCAAGCGCGCCGCGGGGTCACAGCAGCCCGCGTTCCGCAAACGACATTGCGGCTCCCGCGCCGATGACGAAATGGTCGAGCACCTTGACGTCCACCAGCGCCAGCGACTGCTTGAGCGCCTGGGTGAGCGTTTCGTCGGACCGGCTGGGCTCGGCGATGCCCGACGGATGGTTATGGGCGAAGATCACCGCCGCGGCGTTGTGATAGAGAGCGCGCTTCACCACTTCGCGCGGGTAGACGCTGGTCTGGGTGAGCGTGCCGCGAAACAGCTCTTCCACCGCGAGCACGCGGTTCTGCGCATCCAGGAAGACGCCGACGAAAATCTCGTGCGGACGCTCCTGCAGCTTCAGCCGGAGGTAGTCGCGCACCGCCTGGGGCGAGCCGAGCGCGGAGCCGCGCTCGAGCTTCTCTTTCAGGACGCGTCGCGCCATCTCCATCACCGCCGCCAGTTGCGCGGCCTTCGCGGTGCCGAGTCCCGTCACCGAGCACATGGCAGCCGCATCGGCGGCAAGGAGCGCCGACAGGGAACCGAACCGATTCATCAGGTCGCGCGCGAGGTCGACCGCGCTGCGGCCGCGCACGCCGGTGCGCAGGAAAATCGCCACCAGCTCCGGGTCGGTCAGGACGCCCGCGCCCTGGGCGATCAGTTTCTCGCGTGGGCGCTCTTCGACGCGCCATTCGGCTATGGACATAAGCGCTTATCGTCAGTCGGGAATCGTTCATGCATTAACGGGTCAGAATGAGCGGCGTTTACCGGGTTCTGCGCTTTTCGATACGCGATTTACGCTAGCCCGCATTTGCGGGTACACTCTGCAGCGCTATATGGCTGAAAACTCGCGCAAATCGGTCGTTCTCGGCGTCACCGGCGGCATTGCCGCCTACAAGGCGGCGGAGCTGACGCGCGAGCTGATGCGAAACGGCATCGACGTGCTGGTGGTCATGACCGAGGCCGCCCGCGGGCTGGTGGCTCCCGCCACCTTCCAGGCGCTGTCAGGAAAGCCGGTGCACAGCGACCTGTGGGACGCCAGCGTCTCCGACAGCATGGCGCATATCGAGCTGTCGCGCGGCAAGGACGCGATCGTGGTGGCGCCTGCAACTGCCGATTTCATCGGCAAGCTGGCCAACGGCCTGGCCGACGATCTGCTCTCGACGCTGTGCCTGGCCCGCGAATGCCCGCTGATCGTGGCGCCGGCCATGAATCGCCAGATGTGGGACCACCCCGCGACCCAGCGCAACATCGACCGCCTGTTGCGGGACGGCGTTGCGGTGCTGGGGCCCGCCAGCGGCGACCAGGCCTGCGGCGAGATCGGCATGGGCCGCATGCTCGAAGCCGAGCAGATCGCGGAAGCCGTCACGGGCTTCCTCGCGCCCAAGGTGCTGCGTGGGACGCGCGTGCTGATCACCGCCGGGCCGACGTTCGAGGCGATCGATGCCGTGCGCGGCATCACCAACCAGAGCTCTGGCAAGATGGGCTATGCCGTGGCGCGAGCAGCGGTGGAAGCCGGCGCGAAGGTCACGCTCATTTCCGGACCCACCGCGCTGGCGACGCCCGCCGGCGCGCGGCGCACGGACGTGGTATCGGCGCGCGAGATGTTCGATGCCGTGAAGAAGCACGTCGCCGACGCGGACATATTCATCAGCGTCGCCGCGGTTGCCGATTACCGGGCTGCCCATCCGAGCCGCCACAAGATCAAGAAGACGAGCGACCGCCTCAAGCTCGAATTCACGCCCAACCCGGACATACTGGCGTGGGTCGCCAGCCGGCCGCGCCCGCCTTTCTGCGTCGGCTTCGCGGCGGAAAGCCGCAACCTGCGGCAGCACGCCGAGGCCAAGCGCCGCGCCAAGAAAGTACCGCTGATCGCGGCCAACCTGGCGCAGACCGCCGTTGGCGCGGACGACAACGAGGTCACCCTGTTCGACGACAAGGGGGCGCACAAGCTGCCGCGAGCGCCGAAGGAAACCGTCGCGCGCCAGCTCGTCGCGCACATCGCGAAGCTCTACCGGCCCGCGGGCCGCAAGCGGAGATCCGTGGTCGGCGCCTGATTTTCCGTCCCGCCCGTTGCGGGGCGCTGCCGCCCATCATTGACTGCTCATTCCTGACCTCGACGTGAGACGGATCGACGTCAGAATCCTGGACGACCGCCTGCGCGGCCAGCTGCCGCGCTACGCCACATCCGGTTCGGCGGGTCTCGACCTGCGCGCCTGCATCCCGGCGCCCCTGACCCTCGCGCCGGGCCATTCCGAGCTGATCCCCTCCGGCATCGCGATCCACCTGGGAGACCCAGGCCTTGCCGCGATGATCCTGCCGCGCTCGGGCCTCGGCCACAAGCACGGCATCGTGCTGGGCAACCTGGTCGGGCTGATCGACTCCGACTACCAGGGTGAAATCCTGGTTTCGGCCTGGAACCGCGGCAGCGCGGCCTTCACCATTAACCCGCTGGAGCGGCTGGCCCAGCTGGTGGTGGTGCCGGTCGTGCAAGTCGCATTCAACGTCGTCGAGGATTTCGGTGCGAGCCGCCGCGGAGCCGGCGGATTCGGCAGCACCGGCCGGTGAAAGCGCCTCGCTGACATGGCGGAAGCAAAGAAATCTGCGTTGGTGCTGTTCGCGCACGGCGCGCGCGACGCGCAATGGAGCGAGCCATTCCGTGCGATCCGGCAGGCGGTCGCCAAGCGCCGACCTGACCTCACGGTGCAGCTCGCGTTCCTTGAGCTGATGCAGCCACCTCTCGAGGACTGCATAGCGGAGCTCGTCGAAGATGGCCATACCCGCATCACCGTCGCCCCGCTGTTCCTCGCCCAGGGCGGCCACCTGAAGAAGGACTTCCCGCGGCTGCTGAAGGAAGTGAGCGCCCGGTGTCCGGACACGGACATCGAGGTGCTGGCGCCCATCGGCGAAGTCACCGAGCTGCTGAACGCCATCTCGGAATGGCTGGTCAACAGCACGCCGCGTTGAACGTTTTAACCGCCATGGCGCCAAACAGCATTCAAGAAAAGAGCATCAGGCATTCTTGCTCCCGGCCCGTGGTTGAATGCACTTTGGCGTTTTGGCGGTTCGCAGGGTGCCTGCTTCTGGCCCTGGCTGCCGCGCCGGCGGCCGCGCAGATGCCGGAAGTCGCGCTGACCATCAACGGCCACGCCCTGACCGTCGAAGTGGCCGCCACCGTGGAAACGCGGACGCAGGGGCTGATGCATCGCCGCATGCTGCCGGTAAACCGCGGCATGCTGTTCGTGTTCCGCGAACCCGGTGCGCACGCGATGTGGATGATGAACACCTACATCCCGCTCTCGGTGGCGTTCCTGGACGAAGGCGGGCGCATCATCAACATCGCTGACATGCAGCCGCATACGCAGGACTCCCACGGCGCGACGAAGCCGGCGAAGTACGCGCTGGAAATGAACCAGGGGTGGTTCGCAAAGCGCGGGATCAAGCCGGGCGCCCGGGTCGAGGGGCTGGAACGCGCGCCTCCTGTCCAATGAGGCGTGACGGCTGACGACTGACGAAACAAGAACGCCCGGGAGTCCCGGGCGTTTTCGCTGAAGCCGGCGATGCCTAGCCGAAGAAGATGCCCTGGTGCCCCGCCGCCGCCATGAAGAACAGCATCGGTATCGAGAGCATGGTATTGGTGCGTGAAGCAAGGAACGCGACGCGGCGCGCCTTGCCTTTCTCCTCGTCGGTGGCCGACACGATGCCGAGGATCTTCTTCTGGTTGGGCCAGATCAGCACCCACACGTTGAAGATCATGATGGTGCCGAGCCAGGCGCCGAGGCCGATCGCGTAGAAGGCGCGGTCCAGGAAGAGGAATGCCTTGAAAAAGTTGTGGCCGAGCAGCAGCGCCCCGGCGAGCCAGGTCACCACCGCAGCCCAGCGGAACCAGAACAACGCGCGCGGCGCGACGTGCTTCGTGATGCCCGCGCCGGTGCCATCCTTGCCGGCGTCCGCCAGAGCCGGTACCTGGACGAAGTTGAAGTAATAGAGCAGGCCGATCCACATGACGCCGGCTGCGATATGCACCCAGCGCCCGATGCCGAGCAGTATGAAGTCCATCATGGCGAGTCCCCTTGTTGTTTACTGCAGCGCGTACTTGACGACGTTATAGAGAATCAGCGTCAGGACCAGGCCGCTGATAACGGTGCCCCACAGCGAGTCGAGAGGGTTTTTCATTCTGATTCCTTCCAGGTGGAAGCGGGTTTCGACGGACTGCACCGCGGCCATTCTAGTGCCTTTCAACCGGGCCAGCAACGCTGAGGGAACAAATCTTTCGTTCTGAGTCAACGACTTGACCGGTGTCGTGGCGGCACGCGAGGGCCCGTGTTGCGGTAGATTTTCGGCTACACGGACCCCCTGGTTTCGTGTTGTGTGAGTGCGACAGTGTTGCAACCGCAACGTCCGAAGTTGATACACTTGCAGCCAGCAGGATGAGTCCGCGATGCAACGGCTCCGTCTCTCAGTCATTTCTGTCGCGCTGGTTGCCGCGGGCGCGGCCAGCCTGTGCGCCGCGCAAGCCGGGCTTTCTCCCCAGACCTCGGGCGTAGGCCTCAGGGCAGACAGCCCCTCCGGCGGCGCGCCCACCGTGGAATCCCTCTTCGCCGGCGACAGCCCATCGCTGTGGCAACCCAAGGGCAGCGACTTCACGCTCTACGGCGGGGCGCGCGATCTGCCCGCCTTCGGCCTGGGTCCGGCGGAAGCGTACACGGGCGTCGCGTATGCCTTGCCACGGGGCTGGGGATCGTCCTCGCTCGAGGCCGCTTACGCCCAGGAGTCACGGTTCGCGCCGCGCCGCTACGCGGTAGCGGGCCACGTTCGCACGGAACTGGATGCGCCAGGACGCGCGCTGAGCGCGGGCATCAAGTACCGCGTCTACGACACGGATGTCGGCACGCGCGGCCTGGAACCCACCCCCCTCAACGGCTACTCGCTCGCGCCCTCCCGCGAGCCGGGCTACCAGCTGCAGTTCAGCTACCATCACAGCCCGGCCAGCTCGTTCGGGCTCGCGCTGGGGCGCGACGTGGAAACCTACACCTCGTCCTTCGACCCCACGAGCACCGCCCCGCGCCAGCTGACGTTCATGGGCCAGCACTGGCTCACCCCGGCCTGGGCGCTGAGCTACGACGTGCTCTACAACGATCCCTCGAACATGAGCACGCTGCGCCTGCAGGGAGTGGGGCTGCGCCTGGGCGTGCGCTACCGCTTCTGATCCCGCGCTCCGCTGCCTGAGTCGTCCGGTTTGCGCGCAGCCGGTTTGCAGGCTGCGCTCCGGGATGCAACAATGCCGCCGCGTCGCACGGGCGGCAGTCCGCATGCTGTAAGACGGGCGCCGTTTCGCCCCCATTCCATTCCAGGAGGCCCGCATGACCTTTTCAGTACGCAGCATCCCGCTGGCCGCGCTCGTCGCCTTGACCGGCCTGGGCACTCTCGTCCAGGCGCAGGACTACCCGGCGAAGCCGGTGCGCGTCGTCGTGCCGTTTGCGCCGGGCGGCGGCAGCGATATCACCGCCCGCGTGTTCTCGGCCAAGCTGTCCGAGTACCTGGGCCAGCAGTTCGTGGTGGACAACCGCGGCGGCGCCGGCGGCCTGATCGGCATGGAGCTGACGGCAC
>DATFVY010000081.1:0-6433 GCA_035259925.1 Burkholderiales bacterium | reverse complement strand
AGGCCGGCTTTCGACCGGCCACCTGCGAGAGGAGAGACCTGCATGAGGAAGCGCGCCTTAGTGATGGCGGCCCTGGCTGCCACCTGCATAGCTCATTCCAACCCCGCCGCCGCACAGCAGTGGCCCGACAAGACCGTGCGCATCCTGGTGCCTTTCCCGCCGGGCGGCGGGACGGACATCCAGGCGCGGCTGCTCTCGGTGGCATTCCAGAAGAGCATGGGCCAGAACTTCATCATCGATAACCGCACCGGCGCCAACGGCCTCATCGCGAGCCAGCTCGCGGTCGACTCGCCGCCGGACGGCAACACCATCCTCTTCACCTCCGGCAGCATCTCGGTTGTCGCCACGTTGAACGCCAGGCAGATGAAATTCAACATCTACGAGGACCTCGTGCCGGTGAGCTGGATATCGTCGACGCCGCTGGTGCTGTCGCTGCACCCGAGCGTGCCCGCGAAGTCGGTCAAGGAGCTGGTGGCGCTGGCGAAGCGCGCGCAGAACCCGATGAACGTCGGCGGCAACACCGCGGGCAGCACCGCCCACCTGACCGCCGAGATGTTCAACCAGGTGGTCGGCCTCAATTCGACGGTCGTCACCTACCGCGGCGGTGGACCGGCGGTGATTGCGCTGATCTCGGGGGAGATCGACTACATCTTCGCCACGGCGCCGTCGATCATGCCGCACATCAAGTCCGGCAAGGCCAAGCCGCTCGCGGTCACCACGCCGAAGCGGTCATCGGCGCTGCCGGACCTGCCGACGATGAACTCGATCTACCCGGGCTTCGAATCGGACAACTGGTACGCAATGTTCTACACGAAGGGCACGCCGCGTCCTATCGTGGACAAGCTGAACGCGGAGATCCGCAAGGCCCTCGACACGGCGGAAATCAAGGCGTTCCTGCCGCGCGAGGCGCTGGACCCCGTCGCCAGCAGCCCCGAGGAGCTGGCGGCGCTGCTCAAGGTCGAGATCGCGAAGTACGCAAAGGTGATCAGACTGGCGAACATCAGGGTCGAATAACTGCCGATGAGGCAGTGAGGCAGTGAGGCAGTGAGGTCCGGCGATCGCCGGGGGACCCATCACCCATCACCCATCACGCATCACGCATCACCCATTTGGAGGGGGCGGCATGCACATACGATTGATCACCTGGCTGGCGATTGCGATGCTGGCGGCGCCGGCTGCGCACGCGGCGCAAACCGCGTATCCCGACAAGCCGATCCGGCTGATCATCGGCAGCGCGCCGGGCTCGGGGCCGGACATCATGGCGCGGCTCATCGCCGATCACCTCTACGGCGTGTGGGGCCAGCGGGTCGTCGTGGACACCCGTGCCGGGGTCGCCGGTATCCTCAGCGCGGAGCTGGCGCTGCGCGCGAACCCCGACGGCTACACCTGGCTGATGCTGACCTCCCAGCTCTTCGTCGCGACCTCGGTCTTCCCCGATCTCAAGTTCGACCTCGACAAGGACTTCGACTCGGTCTCGCTCGTCGGGCTGGTGCCGTGGGTGGTGACGATCAACCCGCAGCTGCCGGCCAACTCGGTCTCCGAGCTGATCGCGCTGGCGAAGAAATCGCCGGGCAAGCTCCGCTATGGCTCGGGCGGCCCGGGCAGCGGTGAGCATTTCGCCACTGTCCAGTTCACGCACATGGCCGGCATCGACATGCTGCACGTGCCGTACAAGGGCGTTGCGCCGGCCCTGATCGACGTGATCGCCAACGAGATCCAGATGCAGTTCGCCGTATTTCCTGCCGCGCTCCCCCACGTCACTTCCGGCAGGCTGCGGGCGATCGCGGTCAGCACCGCGAAGCGCGCGCCGGGGCTGCCCAGCGTCCCGACCGTCATGGATACGGTGCCCGGCTACTTGAACTTTGGCTGGTACAGCATCATCGTGCCCAAGGGCACGCCCGCGGCCGTGCTCGACAAGGCGAGCGCGGAGATCGTCAAGGCGGCGCGTGAGCCCGCGTTCGGCGAGAAGCTGAAGACGCTCGGCATCGAGATCATCGCTGGCGGGCGCAAGGAGCTGGACGACTTCCGGACGGCCGAGCGCAAGCGTGTCACCGAGATCGTGAAGATATCGGGCATTACCATCACCAAGTGATGCAGTGACGGCTGACGAACTGACGACTGACGGCGCCCGCGCTGCGGAAGTCGGAGGCTGACAGTCACCTCGTCACTGCGTCACCCTAAGTCGTCGTCACCGACCGTCAGAGCACGGGCCGCCTGGCGGCGGAGAAGTGCTGGCGCCAGTATGGGTCGGACAGGCTGGCGGTCGAGACCTGCTTGCCGCTCGACGGGGCGTGCACGAAGCGGTTGCTGCCGATGTAGATCGCGACGTGGGAGTTGCGCTTGCCGTCCTGGTGGAAAAACAGCAGGTCTCCCGGGCGGATCTCGCCGCGGTCTATGGCGCGGGACCGGGTCCACAGCCCGTTGGTGTTGCGCGGGAGCGATCCACCGGCTCGGGCGTAGCTGTAGTGCACCAGCCCGCTGCAGTCGAAGCCTTGCGGCGAGTAGCCGCCGTAGCGGTAGGGCTTCCCGCGCATGGCGAGCGCGTTCTGCGCTGCGCTCGCACCGACATCCCCATCGGCCGCCCTGGCACCCGCGCGCTGCATTTCGCCCTGCGTCCCACCGCCTGGCCGTGTAGCGCTCCGATCAGCTTCCGGAACAGGATGGCGGGTGGATGAACATCCACCCAGCGCGAGCAGGACGAGCGCGGCGGCCGCGAGCAATGCCAGGCGCATGCACGCGGTGACGAGTGACGGGTGACGAGTGACGCAGTCCATGGGCGGCCGCCTCTACTGTACTCCTTGGATTCGCGCACGTACAGCAACGTTCCGACCTCCCGTGACGGCGGTGACTTTTCTCACGCCGGGTGCTGCTGACGCGGGGACGGGAGTAAACTTCTCGTCACTCAACGCCATCACGTATGCGCACTACATCGAATGGCTTCCTGGCGGCTGCGCTGCTGGTGCTTGCCGCTGCGGCGCCGGCGCAGGGCTGGAAGCCGGAGCGCAACGTCGAGCTGGTGATCCCGACGAGCCCCGGCGGATCGAACGACATCGCGGGGAGGACACTCCACAAGCTGTGGGGCGACCTCAAGCTGCTGCCGGTGGCGAGCTCGGTCGTCAATCGCAGCGGCGGCGAGCATATCGTCGCCTACACCTACGTCCAGCAGCGTGCCGGCGACCCTCACACCATCGGCCTCATGTCCACGCCGATGCTGGTGAATCCCATCGAGGGCCGCACCCAGCTCACCCACCACGACTTGACGCCGATCGCCTACCTGATTACCGAGCCGATGGTCGCGGTGGTGCGCGCGGATTCACCGATCCAGACGGGCAAGGACCTGGTGGAGGCGCTGCGCAAGGACCCGCGGGCGCTGAGCATTGCGCTGACCAGCACCGGGCACCGGGTGTCCATCGGGCTGCCTCTTTACCGCGCCGGAGTGAATATCAAGGGAGTGCGGATGCCGGCCTTCAAGGGCGGCGGAGAAACCGCCATGGCGGTGCTCGGGGGGCACGCGGACGTGCAGATCACTTCGGTGTCGACCAGCGTGCCGCACGTAACGGGGGGGAAGATGCGCGCCATCGCGGTGAGCTCGAGCCGGCGGCTGGGCGGCGCGATGGCTTCCGTGCCGACGTGGGAAGAGCTGGGCTACGTGAGCTCGGGGTCGTGGAAGGGGGTCTTCGCGCCCCCCGGCATCACGTCCGCGCAGGTGGCCTTCTGGCAGGAAGTGATGCAAAGGGCGGCGCAAAGCGAAGAGATGGTCCGCTACGCCGAACAGAACCTGTGGCTGGTCGAGTTCAAGGGCTCCGCGGACACGCGCAAGTGGCTCGACCAGGAAGCCGCGGCGCTGAAGACCATCATGACCGAGCTCGGGCTGGTCCAGGCGAGGTGAGGCAGTGAGGCGGTGAGGCAGTGAGGTGGTAGAGGTATGTCACTGCTTCACTTCCTCACCAGCAGTACAAAAAAAGAGCGGGCTGACCACAAGGGCACAGCCCGCCTCCGGGGGAGACGAATGTTCTAGATCTGGCTTGCGAGCGACTGCAGGCGCTCGGTGAAAGCCCGCATGTCCACGCCTTCGAAATCGTCGGGCAGCTGCGGGCTCAGCTCCTGCGGTGTCTTGAAGCAGGAAAGGGCGACCACCCCGAACGCCGGATTCCAGTTCACGCACAGCAGCTCTTCTTCGCGGGGCCGCGCCAGGAGCTTGCGCGCCCGCGCTGCACGGAATTCACTCAGGTTTATGACCATTGCCGTTCCTCCCACCGTCCTCACCACAACCCTGGGAGCCCTTTACGCAAGTGCCATGCCAATCGCCAGGCACCGCCCCCGCAGTCGCATCTCCTTGTTTCTTTGGTGATTGGCTGTCGGCCCCGGCGGCAGCCGGGATGTCGAAACTCGGGCATTGTGTTGCGCAAGGGCTGCCGGGTATCGAATTTTCGACAGGCCGGCCCACGGGCTGTGGAATACTGCACAGCCCCGCCCTTGCGGGCGGTGACGACTGACGGCCGAAACTGACAACAAATGAAAGCCCCTTTCGAAATCCTCTTGCGGGTACTGCTTGCGGGGGCGCTGCTCGCTGCCGCCCCCGCCCAGCCGGCCGAGCAGCCCCGGCCGAAGCTCGACGTTCCCTACGTTCCTACCAACCAGGCGACGGTGGACGCGATGGTGCACGTCGCCAACGTCGGCCCGAACGACTTCGTGATCGACCTCGGCTCCGGTGACGGCCGCATCCTGATCACGGCGGCGAAACAGCGCGGGGCGCGCGGCTTCGGCGTGGACATCGATCCGCAGCGCGTGAGCGAGGCCATCGAGAACGCCAAGGCGGCAGGCGTTTCCGACCGCGTCCGCTTCCTCCAGCGCAACCTCTACGAGACGAAGATCTCGGAGGCGACCGTGGTGACGCTGTACCTGCTGCCGCGGATCAACATCGAGCTGCGGCCGCGCCTGCTGGCGGAGCTCAAGCCGGGCACGCGCGTGGTATCGCATGATTTCGACATGGGCGACTGGCAGGCCGACCTGCGCGTCACCGTGCGCGGCGCGGGCAGCGAGGTCTACTACTGGGTCATCCCGGCACAGGTGGCGGGACACTGGCAGGTCAAGGCGGCGGCTCCACGCGGACGCCAGTCTTTTGAGGTCGAGTTCAAGCAGAAATACCAGGAGCTGGAAGGCACGGTGCGCGGATTCGAGCGCCCGGCTGCCGTGCAGGACGCGCGCGTCGACGGCGACCGCGTACTGTTTACCGTCGTCGACGACGCCGATTTTGCCCACCGCGTGCGCTACGAAGGAAAAATCAGCGGCAACGTGATCTCCGGCCTGCTGCGGGGCGACGGGTCGGCGCCGCGGGGGGAGCACAAGTGGCGTGCGGTCAGGGCACCGTGAGTGACGACTGATGACTGACGACTGACGCAGAATCAGGTATTTCCGGTACACTTCCGCGCTTTTGGGCCGTTAATGACACGATGCTATTGCACGCCGCGACGATATTCCTGAGCGCCTTCCTGCTGTTCCTGGTCCAGCCTGTCATCGCCAAGCAGATCCTGCCGTGGTTCGGCGGCGCAGCGGCGGTGTGGGCGACCTGCCTGGTGTTCTTCCAGTCGGTGCTGCTCATCGGCTACGCCTATTCCGACTGGACGACGCGGCTGTTCGCCCCGCGCAGGCAGGCGTGGCTGCACATCGGGCTGCTCGCCGCGAGCTTGCTGGTGCTGCCGATCATCCCGAGCGCGGCCTGGAAGCCCGGCGAAAGCGGAGGGGAGCCGATGCTGCTCATACTGGGCCTGCTCGGCGTCACCATCGGGCTGCCCTATTTCCTGCTCTCGACCACGAGCCCGCTGGTGCAGGCCTGGTACTGGCAGTGCTTCCGCCACAAGGTGCCGTACCGGCTGTTCGCGCTGTCGAACTTCGCCTCGCTGCTCGCCCTGCTGGCCTACCCGGTGCTGGTCGAACCGTTCCTGCCGCTCGCAGCGCAATCCTGGCTGTGGTCGATTGCCTATGGCGGCTTCGTGCTGCTGTGCGGCGCCACGGCGTTCGTCAGCACGCGCGCGTCCGTCGCGGCGGCGCCGGCGGCGGAGGAGGAGGCCGGGCCCACAGGGAGCGCCCCCACCACGGGCGACTGCCTGCTGTGGGTTTCCCTTTCCGCCATGGGCTCGTGCCTGCTGCTCGCGGTCACCAATCACCTCACGCAGAACATCGCGTCCATTCCGTTCCTGTGGGTGGCGCCGCTCTCGATCTACCTCATCACGTTCATCCTGTGCTTCGACCACCCGCGTTGGTACCGCCGCGGGCCGTTCCTGGTTGCCGTTGGAGTGATGCTGCCGCTGATGGCGTGGTTCGTCGACTCGCTCGACCTGTATGTGGCTGCGCCGCTCTACGCGGCGGGGCTGTTCGTCTGCTGCATGTTCTGCCACGGCGAGCTGACCCGGCTCAAGCCCGGACCGCGCCA
>DATFVY010000080.1:0-2120 GCA_035259925.1 Burkholderiales bacterium | reverse complement strand
CGCACGAAGTTGCCGCGGGCGAACAGTTCGAAGTCGCGCTGCTGTGGCATGATCTCCCTGAAGTCCGACGAGAACGCGCTCGGGTCGGACAGCACCCGCTCCGCGTCGGCATACCCGAACACCTGCCAGATGCGCTGCTGCTCGTCGTGGTGCATCGAGCCAGCCTCGTGCTGGCTCCGCAGCCACGCGAGCAGGGCCTCCAGGGTGAAGGGAGTCGGCTCGGCAGTCGATGTCGTGGCCTGCACGGAAATCCCTCCTGCGCGGTGTTGGACCCACACTACATTCGCGCCGAGGGCAGGCAAGGTGGGACTGATCGGCGCGCGAGAGCACCGGGAGAATCCCGGTCAGGCTTCACGCCGGGGAGGATCAGGCGGTTTCATATTTGTCGTGATGGCGCCACCAGTACGCGGGTTCGTTGCGGCCCTTCGGCGCGCGGTCGAGCCATTGGTAGGCGCCCCACAGACCATCAAGGCCGCGGGCGAAGGCGGAATAGCTGTGATAGACTTTGCCATCTTCCAGCACGAAGGCGCTCATGCCCGGGCGCTCGCGCGCGTAGGTGGCGGGATCGGTGCCGGTCACCTGGGCGCCGATGATGGGGCCGCTGCCTTTCGGCGGCGTGTAGGCGGGTTGGCGGCGGTAGTTGTATTCGGTGCCGCCTTCGCGCTGCTGCTCCTCGGTCAGCGACATGCTGAAATCCCAATTGAAATCGCTGTCGAAGGAGGACGCCCAGGGGAAGGTCCAGCCCATGCGCCGCCTAAAGGCCTGCAGCTTGGCGAGCGGGGCGCGGGAGATGGCCCAGAGCATCACATCGTGGTTGGCGAGGTGCACCGCGAAGCCGTTGAAGCCGTCCGCGATCGCCGAGCAGGACGGGCAGCCGGCGCTGTAATCGGGTCCGAACATGAAATGATAGACGAGCAGCTGCGAGCGGCCCTTGAACAAATCGGCCAGGGAGGCGCTGCCTTCGTCGGTGTCGAAACGATATTCCTTGTCGATCTTCACCCAGGGCAGTTCCTGGCGGCGGCGCGCCAGCTCGTCGCTGCGGCGGGTCAGGTCCTTCTCGGCCTCGAGCAGGTCGAGGCGCTCTGCGCGCCATTGTTCGCGGGTAGCAATCCTGTGGGTCGACATCGCTTTCCCCTCCTTCGGTGAGAGCACGTCCTCATCGGACGTGCGCGTCGTTCCAGCTCCGTTCAGCCCCGGCTCGCGCGGTAGACCGTATCGAGCGTCGTCTTACTCCCACAACAGGGCGACGAGAAGCAGCAACATGCCTACTGCCGCGATGCTCCAGACCAGCGACCGGACGAGAGGCACGCCAAAAGCGTAGAGCGGGAGATAGGCGAGCCGCGCCATGAAATACAGGATCGCACCGGATTCGGTTAGCCCGCTGTGGCGTCCGACCGCTTGTGCTGCAAGTACCAAGGCCGCAAACAGGGGAAAGGTCTCGGAAAAGTTGCGCAGCGCGCGGTCGAGTCGACCAGCGACGCCGACGAGCGGCGCTACCTCGCCATCTCGCGCGCTGGCGGACCACTGATAGCCACGCTGCAGGCTGGCCGCGTGGGACGCGGCTACGATCTGAACCAATCCGAGCACGACGGTCCATGCTAACACGCGGACCTCGATGTTCACGCTTTACCTCCTTCCGAGAAACCACCTCGAGTTCTTAGGTCACGTGTATGGCGGTCGCCTTCCAGCCTTCCCGCACGCTTGGATATGCGGGCGACCAGCCCGTCGCCGCCCTGAAGCGCCGATTGCTGACCCGGAGCGATCGGGTGAGGGACGTGGTGTTGTCTCCGAGCAGCAGCGCCAACCGGCCCGGCACGCGAAGGTAGTGCTTGCCTCCAGCGGCGTGCGCGAGCGCGTCGGGCATAGGCGCGCTTGGTCAAGGGTTCATCGTCGACGACGTTGTATGTCCCGCCGGCGCGGCGAGAGCGGAGACGACCGCCCGCCCGCCGTCCGCGACGTGGATCGAGCTGACATAGGTGTTGGGCGCCCCATCATGATGCAGAGGCCGCGTCTACGCGCCAGCGCGAGGAATTCCTCGCTGTGCTTGGCGCCCGGCCCATAGAACCAGCCAAAGCGGAGCACGACGCCTGCCCCGCCGGCATCCGCAACCGGCGGGCACT
>DATFVY010000079.1:0-9685 GCA_035259925.1 Burkholderiales bacterium | reverse complement strand
CGCGAATCGCCAGGCGAGGCGATGGGGCAGAAGACTCACCACGATGCGCCCGCCGTCGAGCGGCGGTAGCGGCACCAGGTTGAGCACCATGATGATGATGTTGAAGAACACGCCGGCGGCACCCATCAGCGAGAGCGGCAGACCGAAGCTGCTGCCCGGCATCGAGAGCCCGACCTTGACCATCACGGCCCAGAACAGCGCCATGGCGAGATTGCTCAGCGGTCCGGCGGCGGCCACCCACAGCATGTCCCGCTTGGGATGCCGCAGATTGGCGAAATTGACCGGTACCGGCTTCGCCCAGCCGAAGATGATGCCGCCGCCGAAAAGCTTCGTCACCGCCAGCAGCATCAATGGCAGCGCGATCGTCCCGACTGGGTCGATGTGACGCAGGGGGTTCAGGCTGACCCGCCCCTCCCGGAACGCCGTCATGTCGCCGAAATGCCTGGCAACGTAGCCGTGCGCTGCCTCGTGCAGCGTGATCGCGAAGATGACGGGCAGCGCGTAGATCGCAATGACCTGGACGAGGTTAAGTTCCAAATGGGAGGCGGGGTCTGATGACGGAGAGGTATTTTATCAGGCCGGGGGCTGGCCCATCTGTGCTGGAGTCATGCAAACAACTTCTCATTCAGTGGATTACGGCGCAATATTCGCATTACAAAGTTGGCTATAATCCCGGGACAAGATAGACAAGGGGAGGCCGTGAACCGTCATCAACGCATCGCGGTTGCGATTGCGGCAGCCAATCTGCTGGTGATGCTGCTTTTCCCGCCTTTCGACTACCGCTCGCTCGCCACCGCATTCCCGCCAGCGTTCGCCGGGTTCTATTTTGCTTTCACTCCACCCGCCCACGGCCAGCTCAATACCACCCTGCTCACGCTGGAAGTGATGGTGGTGCTGGTGAACGCCGCCCTGGCGTGGTGGCTGCTGCGGGACAGGGCGTCCGGCGCCGACAATTCGAAGCTGAAGCTTCAGAACGCCGTTCTGATAACGACCGGCGCGAATCTCATCCTGATGCTGCTGTTCCCGCCGTTCACGACGGAGTACACACTCGCCAATCCCGCGCCGCCGACCTTCGAGGGTTTCCACTTCATCTTCAACCAGGGTCCCAATCAGGCCATCGCCACCGGCATTCTTTACCTGGAGATCATCTTCATCCTGGTAAACGGCGGGCTGTTCTGGCTTTCCTTCAACGAAGGGTTGTAGGCACGCGCACCCGGTCGCGCAGACAGCGCGAATCGCTCAGCGATACGGGAAGGGCTGTCGCCGATCCAACGGCGACAACGACCGTCAGGCGACCTTCTGGCGTAGGCGGCTTTGCGCCGGAACATGCTGAGCCAGGAATTCCATCTGGTCAGCGAGTATCCGGCGGTTGGTCAGTATCAGGTATTCCGCGCGGTTCGGCACGTACGGCAGATAGATCAATTCCATCCCCGCCTGCTCCGGCGTACAGTTGCCCTTGCGCTCGTTGCACGCCCGGCACGCTGTCACGGAGTTCATCCAGCTGTCCCTGCCTCCGCGCGAAAACGGCGTCACGTGGTCGCGGGTCAGCCTTGAAATCGGGAACATGCCGCCGCAATAGGCGCAGATCTGGCGGTCGCGGTGAAACAGCTCGCGGTTGTTGAGCGGCGGTACCTGGCCGAACGACTTCATCGCCATCGCCTTACCCTTGATCGCGATGATACTGGACGACGTAATCGACGATCGCCGCCCGGTCAGGCGGTTCATGCCGCCGTAGACGGTGAACGCCTGCGCCCCTGTCGCCCATGCCACCTGATCCTTGGCGTAGTAGTAGCACGCGTGCTGCCAGCTGATCCATCGATGCGGCACGCCGTGCGTGTCGAGGGTCAGGATCAGCGGGTAGAGGCCGTGCAGCAGCGCCGCCGATTCGGCGCCGGCGAGCATGTCCGAAAATTGCTGTTGTGACTGCGTGCTCATTGCAGGGCGAAATTTACCAGATTTTTGAATTCGTGGCAGTTTTCCGGGGCCGCCCGGCGGTTTCCGCGTAGTAAGCCGCGGCGAGGCAAGGTATAATCGGGGTCCGTGAAAGACGTGCACCCAGCCTCTCGCCGAGGCCGTAGCCGGCGATCGTGAACCCAGCTTCATCCCGTCCCGCGCCCACTCTGCCGGATCCCGCAGGCGTCCCGAAGCTGACTTTCTCCGACCTGGGCCTGCTGCCCGAGCTCCTGCGCGCCATTACCGAGCAGGGCTACCTGGAGCCGACCCCGATCCAGGCGAAAGCGATACCACCCATCCTGCAGCGACGCGACGTGATGGGTGCGGCCCAGACCGGCACCGGCAAGACCGCCGGGTTCGCCTTGCCGCTCCTGCAGCTCCTCGCGCCTCAGGCCAATACCAGCCCGTCTCCTGCGCGGCATCCGCTGCGGGTACTCGTGCTCACGCCCACGCGCGAGCTGGCCGCCCAGGTCGAAGAGAGCTTCCGCGCTTACGGGAAACATCTGCAGCTGAGATCAGCCGTGGTCTATGGGGGCGTGGATATCGACCCGCAGATGAAGCAGCTCTACGCCGGGGTCGAAATCCTGGTCGCGACTCCCGGTCGCCTGCTCGATCATCTGCACCAGAAGAGCGTCAACCTGTCGCGCGTGGAATTCCTCGTGCTCGACGAGGCCGACCGCATGCTCGACATGGGCTTCATCCCGGACATCAAGCGTATCCTCGCAGTGCTCCCCAAGCAGCGCCAGAACATGCTGTTTTCGGCCACCTTCCCGGACGAAGTGCGCAGGCTCGCCAAGGAGCTGCTGCATGCGCCGGTGACGGTGGAGGTCGCGCCGCGCAATGCGCCGGCCGATCTGGTGGCGCACCTCGTCTACCCGGCTGCCCTGCTGCGCAAGCGCGCCCTGCTGGTGCAGCTCATCCGCTCCCGCAATATGCGGCAGGTCCTGGTGTTCGTGCGCATGAAGCGCGACGCCAATCGCCTGGCGCGGCAGCTCAAGCAGGACGGCGTCGTCGCAAGAGAGATCCACAGCGACCGCACGCAGGCCGAGCGCATGCTGGCGCTGGAGGAGTTCAAGCAGGGCAAAGTGCCGGTGCTGGTGGCAACGGACATCGCTGCGCGCGGCCTCGACATAGAAGAGTTGCCGTTCGTGATCAACTACGAATTGCCCCATACGCCGGAAGACTACGTGCACCGGATCGGGCGCACTGGCCGCGCGGGCCTGCCCGGCGAGGCCATTTCCCTGGTAAGCCCGGATGAAATGAAGTTCCTGGAGGACATCGAGAAGCTGCTCAAGCGCAAGCTGCCTCGCGCCACGGCTCCGGAGCCCGCGGCTGACCGTGGTCCATCTCGCCATGCGCGGGAGCCGCGCCAGGAGCGCCATCATCCACCCCGGCCGTCGGCCCCTCCAAAACCCGCACATGCGCCGGCCGTGCGCCCTGCGCCTGCCGGCTTCGATTTCAGCAAGCCCTATGAACCCCCGTCGTCGAGTCCGGCGCCGCAACCGCCCGTCGCGCGCCCCGTTCACGGCAAGCCTCATCGGCCTACCGCCGCGCTGCTGGGCGGCAACCCCAAGCGCGAACCTCACAAGTAGCAGTGGCGTAGTGATGCAGTGACGCAGTGACGAGCTGCCACTGCGTTAGAATTTTCGAATGAAAACCGTTGCCGCCGCCCAGCTCAAGGCGATGCTTCAGGACGGCCGCGAGCTGGCGCTGCTCGATGTGCGCGAGGCGGGGCAATTCGGTGAATCCCATCTGCTCTTCGCTACCCCGCTTCCCTACAGCCGCCTGGAGCTCGACGTCGGAGCGCTAGTACCCAATCGATCTGTGCGCACCGTGCTGTGCGACGACGGCATGATCGGAGTCGCAGCACGGGCAGCGCGGCGCCTGCAGGCACTCGGCTACACCGATGTCGCCCTTCTCCAGGGGGGGACGAGCGGCTGGGCGGAAGCGGGCTTCGGACTGTTCAAGGGCGTCAACGTGCCGAGCAAGCTGTTCGGGGAGCTGGTGGAGCACGAGTACGGCACCCCGCGGGTCACCGTGCAGGAACTGGCGCGCATGAAGGAAGCCGGCGAGGATTTTCTGCTCCTCGACGGGCGGCCGCTGCACGAGCACCACAAGATGACCATCCCCGGCTCGACCTGCGTGCCCAATGCGGAACTGCCGCTGCGGGTGCCGGCGATGGCGAAGAACCCGAAGACGAAAATCATCGTCAACTGCGCCGGCCGCACGCGTTCCATCCTCGGTGCGCAAACGCTCATCAACTTCGGGGTGCCCAACCCCGTGTATGCGCTGGAAAACGGCACGCAGGGCTGGTACCTCGCCGACTTCAAGCTCGAGCACGGCAGCACCCGCCGCTACCCCCAACGCATGGACGAGTCCGCGCTGCCCGCCTTGCAGGCGTCGGCGCGGAGATTGATCGAGCGTTTTGCCATTGCGACCGTAACCGCCCGCGAGGTCGCGGCGTGGCTCAAGGAACCGGATCGCACTACCTATTTGTGCGACGTGCGCACTCCCGAGGAATTCGCCGCCGGCTCGCTGCCCGGCGCAGTCCACGCGCCGGGCGGCCAACTGATCCAGGCAACTGACCAATGGGTCGGCGTTCGCAACGCGCGGATCGTCCTGCTTGACGGAGGTGAAAACGTGCGCGCTCCGGTCGTGGCGAGCTGGCTCAAGCAACTGGGCTGGGATGCCCGCGTGCTCGAAGGGGGCGTGAAATCAGGGTTCACCGGCACGCCGGCCACGAAGCCGGTACTGCCCCGGCTGGCCACGATATCTCCCGCCGACCTGAGCCGGACCCTGGGCTCCGGCCGCTGTAGAGTCATCGACCTTGGGGGCAGCCTGAGCTACCGCAAGGCGCATATTCCCGGGAGCCGCTGGAGTATTCGTCCCCGCATCCTCGCCGACGTCGGGGGAGCCGGGGGAATGGTCGTGCTCGTATCCGCCGATACCGAAGTCGCGCAGCTAGCCGCCACGGAGTTGCTCGATGGGGGCATCCAGGATGTGAAGCTGCTTGATGGCGGGCTGGCCGGCTGGACGTCGGCGGGCTACGCAACCGGGGCGTCTCCTGACTCGCCCTCTGACCGCGAATGCCTGGATCACCTCTTCTTCGTCCACGACCGCCACGCCGGCAACAAGGCCGCCATGCGGCAGTACCTGGCGTGGGAGACCGGGCTCATCGCGCAGCTCGACGCCGAGGACCGCGCCGCGTTCAAGGTCGGCGCGGTGCCCGGGAAGCACTAGTCGACCTGCAGACCGATCTCCTTCGCCACCCTGCCCCACTTCTCGTAGTCGGTCTTCATGAGATCGCCGAACGTTTTCGCGCTCGTCACGGCGACGTAGGTCCCCGAGCGGTCGAACGCTATCTTGACCTCGGGCAGCTCGAGCACCCTTCTCACATCGCGCTGTATGCGCTCGATCACGGCCGCCGGCGTGCCGCGCGGCACCGCGAGTCCCTGCCACAGCGACGCATCGTAGCCCTTGATCGTCTCCCCGATGCTGGGAATATCGGGGATTTCCTGCGCGCGCTTGGCACTGCTCACGGCCAGTATGCGTACCTGCCCCGCCTTGTGATTGGGCAGCACGCTGGCGATGCCCAGCATCCCAACCTTGACCTGGCCGCCCAGCAGATCAGCTCGCGCGGGGCCGCTGCCCTTGTAAGGGATGTGCACCATGTTGATCCTGGCCATCGACGCGAATAACGCCGCGAACATGTGCTGTGCGCCGCCGTTGCCGGATGACGCGTAGTTGATGACGCCAGGCTGCTTCTGCGCCAGCGCGATGAGCTCCTTCACCGAGCTCACGCCGAGCGAGGGATGGATCGTCAGCGCATAGGGCGCGTCCCCGAACTGCATGACGGGCGTGAAGTCCTTGAGCGCGTCGAACGGTATTTTCTTGTGCAGGTGCGGAAGGATGACGTGGGGCGTGGACGCCGTGAGCAGCGTGTAGCCATCCGGTGCTGCCTTGGCGACCGTGTCCGTGCCGATGAGGCCGCCGGCACCCGGACGGTTATCGACCACGACCTGCTGTCCCAGGACATCCGGCAGCTTTTGCGCCACGATACGCGCCACGATGTCGGTCGCGCCGCCGGCGGAGTACGGCACGATCAGGCGCACCGGCCGTGACGGGTAGGCCTGGGCCGACGCCAGTTGCGCAGTACCCGCCAGGTACAGCGCGCACAACGCCACGATTGTTCTCGAGCATTTCATCACGACGATCTCCTGGCTTGGTAATCTCACTCTAGCTTGGCGCCGCTGGCCTTCACCACTTTCGCCCATTTGACGGACTCTGCCTTCAGGAAGTCGAGGAAGCGCTCGGGCGTATCCTGCCAGGCGACTTCCTGGCCGGCTCCCGCCAGGCTCTTCTGGATATCGGGGCTCTTGAGCACACGCAGCGTCTCCCCGTGCAGCTTCGTCTGGACCTCGCGCGGCAGGCCCTTGGGGGCGGCAAATCCGAACCAGGCGACCATCTCGTAGCCTTTCACGCCCGCCTCGGCGATGGTGGGAACGTCGCCGAGTTCGGGCGAGCGCTTCCCGCCGGTCACGCCCAGCGCGCGCAGTCTGCCCGACCTAATATGAGGCAACATGCCCGCGATGCCCGGGAAGGCCACCATGACCTGTCCGCCGAGGAGATCCGCGGTCACCGGCCCGCTGCCGCGATAGGGAATATGGGTCATCTGGATGCCCGCCATTGCACAGAAGAGCGCCCCCGTCAGATGTTGCGTGCTGCCCTGGCCCGAAGACGCGTAGTCGATCTGGCCCGGCTTCGCCTTCGCGAGCGCGATCAACTCCTTGACGGACCTGGCCGGCAGCGACGGGTGCACGACCAGCACATTGGGTGCGCTGGTGACCTGCGTGACCGGGCTGTAGTCATTGAGCGGGTCGTACGTCAGCTTGGGGTGGAGCGCGGCAGTGACGAAATGGGTGTTGCTGATCAGGAACAGCGTGTACCCGTCCGGCGCCGCCCGCGCGGCGGCTTCGGCGCCGATCGCGGAGCCGGCGCCCGGACGATTCTCAACGACCACCTGCTGGCCCAGCACTTCCGTCATGCGCTGCGTGAGGATGCGCGCGGGCACGTCGGCAGCGCCGCCAGCGGAGAATGGGACGATGAGGCGGATAGCCCGCGCGGGAAAGGCCTGCGCTCCCGCTTCCGGCGCCAATCCGGCGCAGGCCATGCCGCATAGCACGGCGCTCACGGCGCGCGGCGAAAGCCTCATGCAGCCCTCCTCCGTATCGTTGTTCACGCTTGGAATTCAGCGCGAATGATATCACCCGTTGAGAGGGCATCCGCGGCGCCGGGTTCCCAGCTTTCCCGCGCCACCCGTTCCAGGTGCTAGCATTCTTCGCCATGAAACGCGACCCGCGACAGGAGAACCCATGAGAGCGTTCAGGATCCTCGCCGCCTTGCTCGGGGCCGTCACCGCGTCCGGACCCGTCGCGGCCGCGGCCCCGCCGGCGGGGGCCAGCGCCTATCCCGTCAGGCCGATCCGCATTCTCGTCCCTACGCCGCCCGGCGGTGGCAACGACATCATGGCGCGCATGGCCGCGCAGAAGATGAACGAGCGCTGGAACCACCCCGTCGTCGTTGACAACCGTCCCGGCGCCGGCGGGCAGATCGCCATGGAGACTTCGGCACGGGCTGCGCCCGACGGCTATACCCTGCTGCTGGGCACCACGAACCTCACGGTGCTGCCGGCCATGACCAAGGTGACCTATGACCCGGTCCGGGATTTCGTGCCGGTCTCGCTCATGGCGACTTCGGCGAACCTGCTGCTCGTCCATCCTGGCGTCGAGGCGAAGTCCCTGCAGCAATTGCTCGCCTTGGCGCGAGCGAAGCCCGGGCAGCTCAATTACGCCTCCGGCAGCGTCGCTTCGTCTACCCAGCTTGCTGCGGAGTTGATGAAATCCATGGCACGTGTGGATATCACGCACGTTCCCTACAAAGGCGCCGGCCCTGCGCTGGTGGACCTGCTCGCGGGCCAGGTGCAGATCATGTTCAGCAATCCTGCTGCCTCGGCCGCGCACGTGCGGGCGGGGAAGCTCCGCGCTCTGGCTGCGACCAGCGAAAAGCGCCTGCCCGATTTTTCCGAGCTGCCGACCATGGCCGAAGCGGGACTGCCCGGTTACGAAGCTTCCACCTGGTGGGGAATACTCGCGCCGCGCGGCGCTTCGCCCTCCATCGTGACGCAGCTCAACGAGGTCATCTCGAATGCCATCACCGCGGGCGACGTGCGCAGCCGGATCTCCGCGCTCGGTGCGCAACCGGCCGGCGGTCCGCCCCAGCAGCTTGCCACCCTCATCCGCGACGAGATACCCAAGTGGACGAAAGTCATCAAGGAGGCTGGCATCCGGCTCGAATAGTCGAGGGAGGAGATGGAAGAGAGGAGAGAGGCGTCAAACCCTTCCTTCCGACCCACTCCTCTCGCCTCTCATGCTTGTAATCCGTAACCTTTCCAAATCCTTCGGTGGCGCGCGACCGCGTGAACTGCTGCGCCGCATCTCGCTCGACGTCGCGAGCGGTGAATACGTCGCCATCGTGGGCGAGTCCGGCGTCGGCAAGACCACCCTGCTCAACCTGATCGCCGGGCTCGACCAGCCGAACGGCGGCACTATCGCGCTCGATGGAAAGGAAATGTCGGCGCTGGATGACGCGGCGCGCACCCGCCTGCGCCGCAGCAGCATCGGCTTCGTGTTCCAGGCATTCCATCTACTGCCGCACCTGACGGTCGCGCAGAACGTCGCCCTGCCTCTGTCGCTGAACGGCACCGAGGCGTCGCAAGCCGCTGAGCGGCTGAACGAAGTCCTGGCGGCGGTCGGCCTGGAGGCCGCAGCCGATGTATATCCGCGCGAGCTGTCCGGCGGCGAGATGCAGCGGGTCGCCATCGCCCGTGCGCTGGTGCATCGTCCCCTGTTGCTGCTCGCCGACGAGCCGACCGGCAACCTGGATGCCGATACGGCGAAACAGGTGCTCACGCTGCTGCGCGACCGGGTCAAGCTCGAGTCGGCCTGCGGCATCCTGGTCACGCACTCGACGGTGGCAGCGGCGACCGCCGATCGCGTTCTTGTTCTCACGTCTGAAGGACTGCGTCCGCAGACGTGAGGGTGACGAGTGACGGGCGTCGAGGGGCGGAACAGGGGCCCCAATTGTTGTTGGGGATGTGACCCCCGGTGACGCCCAGAGCGGCCGAAGCGATGAGGTGATAGTTGAGCAATCCATGATTGAGGACGCTGACTCGTGACTGGCACTCGACCCGCGATCCGCGACTCGCGAGTCACTGCGCCTGGCCGCTTCTTGCTTTTCCAGGCGCTCATTCGGGGTCCGCTGCGCGAAAGTCCTGGCCGCAGCGTCCTGGGGATTATCGCCATTGCCCTCGGGGTTGCCCTGGGCGTGGCGGTGCACCTCGTCAACTCGAGCGCGATCAACGAATTCGAGCTTGCCGCGCGGCATCTCGCCGGCGAAGCCGATCTCGTGGTGCGCGGTCCGCGCGCGGGATTCGACCAGGCGCTCTATCCCAGGATCGCTCGGCTGGCGCAGGTCGAGGCGGTCAACCCCGCGGTGGACCTCGAGGTGCCGCTGGCCGGGCGTGCGGACAGCTTGCGCATCCTCGGCTTCGACCCCCTGCGGGCTGCCCAGGTGCAGCCTTCTCTGCTGCCCGAGCGCTCGAGCATGGTGCTGGACCTGTTCGACGCCGATGCCATCCTGCTCAGTCCCTCCGCCGCGGAATGGCTCGAACTCA
>DATFVY010000078.1:0-2592 GCA_035259925.1 Burkholderiales bacterium | reverse complement strand
CTCCCCAGAACGTCGCGGTATTGACGGTGCGATCGATGCCGTTGAGGCCGCAAATGCCGAGGGGGTTGCCGTGCGCATCCGTGTAGAGCCTGAGGAAATGGGTGTCCCGCTGCACCATGATCTTGAGCAGCGCGGGCGTGACGGGCTGCCTTCCGTTCTGGAAGTCGAGCCACTGGTGATTCTCCTTGCGGGCCAGCCAGTCCGCAGCCAGCTCGATGAGGTCGGATGTTTCCGGAGCGAGCAGTCTCATGCCATCAGCAGATACGCCAGGCAAACGATGCGGTCGTCAGTATGACGAACGTCGTGTGCGGCCTTCCTGCACTGCAACGGGCGATCCGTAGTCCGAACCGGGCATGGTCCGGATGGACCAGGGAGGCACTGGCCTAGACCGGCGCTGCTTCCATGCAGCGCGGTTAGCCTCGCAACGCGTGCACGCCAATCACCACGCTGCGCTGGTCCACCGACAAGCAGGCACAGTGCCATGGCATTCAAAAGCGATTACCGGCAAATTCTGCGAGGGCTCGGGCTGCTCGCGCTTGCACTTGTTCCGTCGCTTGCCGGTCCGGGCGCGCGCGCCCATGAAGACGCGCGGCCGGCCGACGGGCCTGCCACCCGCTTCGAGCAGTTCCTGCTCTCGGGCTGCGTGCGGTGCGTCACGGAGGCGTACCTCGTGGCGACGCTCCCGACCGGCGCGGCGAAGCTTTCCGGGCTGCCGAAATCGGGGGGCGCCCAGCCGGGCCGGGCGGGCGAGATCCGTGTCGAGGCGCTGCGCGCCTACACGCTCGGCAGACCGGGCCGGCAGCTATTCGCGGTCAGGATGACGCTGTCCGTTGCGGTCGGCGCGGGCGGCGAGCTCTATCGCGTGGCGGCGGGCCTCGTCGATGAGGACGAGCTGGCCGCGCTTTCGGCCGCGCTCTCCGACATCGCCCGCCTCGCGGCCGCCGCCCGGCCCGACGCGGGTGCAGAACTCACCAACGCGAGCGTCCGGGGCGGATCGCTGCGCATCGGCCTGCTCAAGCTGCGGGGCGAGAGCGCGGCCTACGCGCAGGCCGCCGAGCCTTCGGTGATGGCGCTGCGGGCGGTATGGGACGTCCCTGCCACGATCTACCTGCCCTCCGAGCAGCTGCCGGCGCTGGCCAGCGCCGTCGGCGAGGCAGCGACGAAGATCCGGCAGCTGCGCGGAACCTGAAGCCGGAGGGACGCGTACCCCCGCCGCTGCCGGGGAAGACGCTGGCTCGCTTTCCCTATCGCCGCTTTGTGCGCGGCCGCTTGCCGTTGATGTCCAGCGTCACGAGCCGATCCTGATCATGTGCGCGACCGAGGGCACGCCGGCGCCGTTCAGGATGAACAGCATGTAGTAGCCCGGGGGGGCGACGTTGGGGTTGGCCGGCACGGTCACGGTGAGGTCGGTCCCGTTGCGTGAGAACGTGAGCGGAACGTAGCGCTGGCTCGTGTTGAACTCGTGAGTGGAGGACGAGAGCCCCACCAGAGTCACCCTGGCGATGCTCGCCGCGTCGGGGCTTCCCACCACGAAGCTCTGGCCGTAGCCCGCGCTCTGCGGCGCCGGGCCGATGGCGGGACGCGCGCCTCTGAAGAGGTACGGCGGAGAGTAGTATTCGGCGTCGTAGTGATTGACGTCGTTGAACTGGCTCGCGCCGCCGCCGCCGGCGACCAGCACGCGCCCGTCGGCGAGCAGCACTGCCGTGGAGTGATACATGCGCGCGACGTTCATCGAGGCCAGCGTGGTCCAGGCGCCCGTCGCCGGGTCCCACGTCTCGGCCGCGAGCACCGCCCCGGTCAGATCGCCCATGCCGAGCGGCGCGTCGGTGCCGCCGGTCACGAGCACCTTGCCGTCGGGCAGCAGCGTCGCGTTCAGGTAGCGTCGCGCGCGGGCCATGGGGTTGGTGAGCTGCCACTGCGGGTTGGCGGCATTGAGGTCGATGACCTCGGCCGTGGCGGTGGTCGGGTTGCCGCCCACGATCAGGACCTTGCCCGGCTCGTACATGACGGAGGCGCCCGCGTATTGTTGCCGATCGCCGAAGTTGGTGAGCGCCACCGTCGTCCAGCTGCCGGTGCCGCTGGTGTCGAGATAGCGCGTCGTCTGCTGCGGGCCGGAATTGAAAATCCTGCCGTTGGGCGCGAGATGCATCCACGGGTAGAGCGGCAGGTCGAGCTGCGCGCCGGTCAACGGACGCCAGCCGCTGGCGGCGTTCCATACCTCGGGAAGGCGATTCAAGTCGGCGGGACCGCCGATGGCTCCCGATACCACCGCCACGTCCCCGTTCGCAAGCGTCGTGTTGGTGGGATACCAGCGCGGAGCGCTCATGCCCGAAGCGGCGCTCCAGCTGCGCGTGGCGAAATCGAACACCGTCGCCACGTCCGATCCGACGTGGTCGCCCAGGTGGCCGCCGGCAAGCAGCAGGCGCCCGTCGGCGAGAAAGGAGTGCCCGCTGCAGTAGACGTCGACGAAGGGGTTATGCACCTGCTGCAGGACGGGAGGCAGCTGCGCGGGATTCCACACGCGCTCCTGGGATCCGCCGTCGTTGGTCGGCGTGGCCGGATTGCCCCAGGCGAGCACCGATCCATCCGGCA
>DATFVY010000077.1:0-7014 GCA_035259925.1 Burkholderiales bacterium | reverse complement strand
TAGTACATCCGCGGCGGCAGGAGCTGCGAGCGCAGGCGCTTATGGTGGCGCTTGATGGCGGCAGCGAGCTTGCGCTTGCGCGCGGTAGTGGGCTTCTCGTAGTACTCGCGGGCGCGCAGCTCGGTCAGCAAGCCGGTCTTCTCCACGGTGCGCTTGAAGCGGCGCAGCGCCGCTTCGAACGGCTCGTTTTCCTTCACTCGGACGGTCGGCATCTCTTCCCCAGCGGAAAAATGTGTATTCTATCAAGCATTAGGCCAACTTTCCAGACTGATTTCGATGCGCGTGCTGGGGATCGAGACGTCTTGCGACGAGACCGGGGTCGCGCTCTACGACGGGCGCCGCGGCCTGTTGGGCCACAAGCTGCACTCGCAGGCCGCGCTGCATGCCGACTACGGGGGCGTCGTGCCGGAGCTCGCCTCGCGCGACCACATCCGGCGCCTGCTCCCCCTGACCCGCAGCCTGCTCGATGAAACCGGCTGCCGTCTGAATGACCTCACGGCCGTGGCGTATACCGAAGGCCCCGGCCTCGGGGGCGCGCTGCTCGTCGGCGCTGCGACCGCCCATGGGCTTGCTCATGCGCTGGGAATCGCCGCGATCGGCGTGCACCACATGGAAGCGCACCTGCTCTCGCCTTTGCTGTCGCGGCCCGCGCCGGATTTTCCGTTCGTGGCGCTGCTGGTTTCCGGCGGACACACCCAGCTCATGCAGGTAGCGGGCGTGGGGCGCTACGAGCTGCTGGGCGAGACGCTTGACGACGCGGCCGGAGAGGCCTTCGACAAGAGCGCCAAGCTGCTGGGTCTCGGCTATCCCGGCGGCCCCGCGCTCGCCAGGCTCGCGGCGCAGGGAAATCCGGGCCGCTTTACGCTCCCCCGTCCCATGATCGCGAGCGGTGACCTCGACTTCAGCTTCAGCGGCTTGAAGACCGCCGTGCTGCACATCGTGAAAGGGCGCGCTCTGGACGAGCGGTCGCGCCCCGACCTGGCAGCGGAGATCGAGACCGCGATCGTGGATGTGCTGGCTGCCAAGGCGCTGGCGGCGCTCGAGCGCACGGGATTGAGCCGGCTCGTGGTTGCCGGCGGCGTCGGCGCCAATCTCCAGCTGCGTGCCCGCCTCAACAGCGGCGCCCCGAAGCGTGCCGTGCAGGTGTTCTATCCGGAGCTGGAATTCTGCACCGACAACGGCGCGATGATTGCATTCGCAGCAGCGCTGCGAATGCAGTCGTCAGCCGTCGGTCGTCAGCCGTCCGCCTTGAGTTTCACGGTGCGCCCGCGCTGGGACCTCGAGACAGCGGCGGCGTGACCCCTAGGCCGAGCCGGTCCTGCTGCCGCCGAGCTTGCCCTCGGTGCCGGCGAGGAGGTTGCGGATGTTGCCGGCATGGCGCCACACCAGCAGGACCGCGATCAGGGTGACGCAAACCGCGGGCTCCAGCGCAAACCGGCCCATGCCGTGCAGAAAGAACGAGAAGAACACGGCAAACGCCGCAGCCACCAGCGCCGCGAGCGATGAGTAGCGGAAAAAGAACGCGATGACGAGCCAAGTCGCAACCGTGCCGGCGGCGAGCCACGGGTCGAGCGCGATGAGCGCCCCGAGCGCGGTGGACACGCCCTTGCCGCCGGTAAAACGGAAATAGAGCGGCCACATGTGGCCCACCACCACCGCGACGGCGGCGATACCGGCCGCCAGCGGTTCCGCTAGCGCGTGCTGCTCCACCAGGAACACCGCGAACCACCCCTTCAGCGCGTCGCCGGCGAGCGTGAGCGCGGCAGCGCCCTTGCGCCCTGTGCGCAGCACGTTGGTCGCTCCCGGGTTGCCCGAACCGTAGCTGCGGGGATCGGGCAGCCCGTAGGCGCGGCTTACCAGCACCGCAAACGAGATCGAGCCAATCAGGTACGCGACCGCCGCCGCCAGTAACAGGGTCATCGGAATTCACCTACAATTGGCGCCCATTCTATCCGAGCCATCCCCGATGGATGTCATCTTCATAAACGACCTGCGCGTTGAAATGCTGATCGGCGTCTACGACTGGGAGCGCCAGGTGCCGCAGACGGTGCAGCTCGATCTCGAGATCGGCGTGCCCGACACCGGCCGGCCGCGCAGCGACAAGATCGGCGAGACCATCGACTACAGCAAGGTCGTCGGGCGCATCACCGCATCGCTCAAGGAAAACCGCTTCCTGCTGGTGGAACGGCTCGCCGAGCACATTGCGCAGCTTCTCATGACCGACTTCAAGTCCCCCTGGGTCAAGGTGAGCGTCACCAAGCTCGCCGCGCTCAAGGACGTGAAGCGCGTCGGCATCACGATAGAGCGCGGGAAAAAGCAGTGAAGACTGACGGCTGACGACTGACGGTCTCCAGCAAGCCTCAACGCGGCTCCCCGATCCTTTTCTGTCGTCAGTCATCAGTCGTCAGTTGTCACCCTCTGGGGTGATGCTTCGCGTGCAGCTGCTTCAGCCGCTCCCGCGCGACGTGGGTATAGATCTGGGTGGTGGAGATATCGGAGTGGCCCAGCAGCAGCTGCACGACGCGCAGGTCGGCGCCGTGGTTGAGCAGGTGCGTCGCGAAGGCGTGGCGGAGCGTATGCGGCGAGATCGGCCTCTTCAATCCCGCGCGCAGGGCATAACGGCGCAGCAGGTTCCAGAACATCTGGCGCGTCATCGCCGCCCCCCGCGCCGTGACGAACAGGTCGTCGCTTGAGCGGCCGCGCAGGAGCTGCGGACGCGCCTCGCGGATGTAACGCCGGATCCACGCCAGCGCTTCCTCGCCCAGCGGCACCAGCCGCTCTTTCGAGCCCTTGCCAACGACCCGCACCACGCCCATGTCCTGGCTCACCTGCCCGAGCTTGAGGGTCACCAGCTCGGACACGCGCAAGCCGCTCGCGTAGAGCGTCTCGAGCATCGCTTTGTCGCGCAACCCGAGCGCGTCCACCACGGGCGGCGCGGCAAGCAGGCTCTCGACGTCTTCCTCGGTCAGGCTCTTGGGCAGCCCGCGCGGCAGCTTGGGCGAGTCTATCTTCAGCGTGGGGTCGGACTTGATCCTGCCCTGCCGCAGGCAATAGCGGTAGAAGCGCTTGAGGGCGGAAAGAAGACGCGCCACGCTGGTCGCACGCGCCTTCTTCCTGAACTGATAGCCCAGGTAACCCTGAATATCGCCCTGGCCGGCGCGGTCCAGCGCGCCTCGACGATGCGTCCCCAGCCACGCTTCGAACTGCGAGAGATCCCGGCGATAGGCTTCGAGCGTGTTGCGCGCGAGCCCGTCCTCGAGCCACAGCGCGTCGCAGAATTCGTCGATAGCGGGTGACGAGTGACGGGTGACGAGTGACGAGTCCCGGGGGGTCCTCGCATTACCCATTACGCATTACCCATCACCGCTTCGGCCCGCTCGTGCCTGAGCAACCAGCGCTTGATCTCGATTCCCGGCCCGTGCCGGGTATGCATGAAGCCCCCGATCCCGCCGCTGCCCACGACGCGGTGGCAGGGAATGACGAGCGGTATCCGGTTTGCCCCGCACGCGCCGCCCACCGGGCGCGGCGCCGTGCCGAGCCGGCGCGCGACGTCCAGGTAGCTGAGGGTCTTCCCGGGAGGGATAGCGCGGATCGCGCGCCACACGCGGCACTGGAAATCGCTGCCGCGATAATCGAAAGGCAGATCCCAGCGGTGCGAGGGATCGTCGAGATAGCGATCGATCTGCCGGCACACGCGCTCGGCGAAGCGCGTGAGCGGGTCCAGCGTGGCCGCCCCGCGCGGCAGATAGTCGATGCCGATCAGCCGGTCCCCTGCGGCGCGGATACCGAGCACCGCGAAGGGCGTGGGATGCCTTGCCTGATAGATCTCGAGCACGGGCGCGGTGGTGTCCCGCCTAGCCGGTTGCGCGTGCGGCCCTGTTCCTCAGTATCTGCATCACGATCACCGCGACAACCAGGACGGCCCCGATATAGTCGAACATTGCGCGCGGATAGACAAGCATCAACCCCGCCACCACCAGCATCGCACGCTCGGGCCCCTGCGTTTTGCGCAGCAGCCAGCCTTGCAGGCCGCCGGCGAGCGCCACGATGCCTATGGCCGCGGTGAGCGTCACCACGCCTATCGACAGCCAGTTGGCGCTGGCGAGGCTCTTGAATGAGCCGGTCAGCAGAAGCCCGGCGCCGCTGGGGTCGAGCACGAACATGAACGGCACGAGGAAGGCCGGCGCCGCGTACTTCCAGCACTGCATGGTCGTCCGGTAGGGGCCGCCGCCGGTGATCGCGGCCGCCGCGAACGGCGAGAGCGCCGTCGGCGGCGAGACCTCGGACAGCACCGCGTAATAGAAGATGAACATGTGGGCCGCGAAATCCGGCACGCCGAGCTTGATCATGGCGGGCGCCGTGATCACCGCGCAGATGATGTACGAAGCCGTCACCGGCACCGCGAGCCCGACGATCCACACGATGAGGGCGGTATAGAAGGCGGTGAGCAGCAGCTTCATGTCGAGCAGCAGCGCCGGCGTCTTTTCCACGCCGAACAGCGCCCAGAAATTCACCAGCGCCTGCGCCCCGCTGTCGGCGTACTGCAGCACGATGGCGCTGAACTTCAAGCCGAGACCGGTCAGGGTAACGACGCCGACGATAATGCCCGCGGCGGCGCAGGTCAGCGCGACGTTGAGCACGCTTACCGAACCGCCTTCGAGCGCCTTCACCAGGCCGGACTCCCAGATGCCGCGCAGCCACGGCAGCCGGCCGCGGAACCACTCGTAAGGGATGATCGCGGAGTCGCGCTGCAGGAACGACAGCGCCGCGGTCGCGAGCGTCGCCCAGAACACGGAGTACACGGGCGAGAATCCCATCAGCATGAACACGATGATGGAAACGAGCGACACGAAATGAAACCAGTAGCGCTTCGCGAGCGCGAGCGCGGTCTGGTGCGCCCCCAGGGGCACCACGCGCATGGCAAACTTCCGCGCATCGATCTCGACCATTACGAAGACAGCGAGATAGAACAGGAGGGTGGGGATGGTCGCCATCAGGATCACGTCGAGGTACGAGATCTTCAGGAACTCCGCGATCAGGAACGCCGCGGCGCCCAGCACCGGCGGCGAGATGATGGCGCCCAGCCCCCCCGCCGCCAGCAGCCCGCCCGCCGCCTCCTTGTTGTAGCCGGAGCGCGCGAGCAGCGGATAGGCGACGGACCCGAGCGTCACCGTCGTCGCCACGCCCGACCCCGAGGGCCCGCCGAGCAGGAAGGACCCCATCACCACCGCGCGGCCGGCGCTTGCCGGCTTGCCGCCCATCGCGGCGAACGAGAAATCGATGAAAAACTTGCCGGCGCCGCTGTACTGCAGGAACGCGCCGAAGATCGTGAACAGGATGATCAGCGTGGACGACACGTCCACGGCGGTGCCGTAGATACCCTCCAACGTCATGTACATGTGCCCGACCAGCCGCGAAATGTCATAGCCGCGGTGGGTCCACGGCTGCGGCAGGTACGGCCCGAAGAAGGCGTAGGCCAGGAACAGGATGCAGATGAAAGGCAGGATCCAGGTCGAGCTGCGCCGGTTGGCCTCGAGGATCAGCAGGACCAGCCCCACGCCGAACACCTGGTCCCACAGGGTGGGCTCGGTGGCGCGATCGCCGAATTCGTCGCCCCATTGCATCATGTACACCACGACTGCGACGGACGCGATCGCGAAGATCACGTCCCACCACATGAGCCGGTGGCGGAACCGGCGCGCCATCGGGAACAGGAGGAATACCAGCACCAGCGCGAACGCGACATGGATCGGCCGCAGCAGATACGCCGGCACGATCTCCACCGCGGAGTAAAGGTGGAAGAGCGACATCACCACCGCGGCCGCGGTGATGAAGACGGCGAGCGCACCCTTGTAGCGGTTGTGCGCGCCCTCCTCCGCCTCGATATACTCCTCGGCCCGTTTCAGCGCTTCCGCGCTGATCGCGGCCTCGCCCTGCGGTGGTGTTCTTTCCTCGGCGCCCATGCCTCCCCTGTCAGGCTGGCGGGATGAAAAAAGCCCCGTTCCGTCGCCGGAGCGGGGCTCGTGTGCGGTGCCGCCACTTCGTCAATTGAGCTTGACGCCTTTCTCCTTGAAATACTTGAGCGCGCCGGGATGCCACGGGATCGGCGAGGCCGCAGTCTTCTGGTTCTCCAACGTGATGTTCTCCGCTTCCTTGTGCGCGAGGACCAGGTCCGCCCGATGGTCGAAGAAGGTCTTGACGATGTTGTACACCACCTGGTCCGGCAGGCTCGCATTCGCGACCAGGATGTTCTGCACCGTCGCCTGCTTGTTATCGGCGGTCATGCCGGGATAGGTCGCTCTCGGGATGGCGTCCTGAACGTAGAGGTTGCCGTATTTCTTGTTCATGGCGCCCACCAGGTCGGCATGGTCGATGAGCTTGATCTTGACGCCCGGCGTAGCGGCGAGGTCGGTCACCGCGGCGGTGGGTAGCCCACCCACCCAGAAGAACGCGTCGATCTTGCGGTCCTTCAACGCGTTGCCCGACTCCGCGACGCCCAGGCGCTCGCGCTTCATGTCCTTGTCGCGGTCGAGGCCCGCTGCTTCGATCACCCGGAACGCCATCACCTCGGTCGCGCTGCCGGGGGAGCCCGTGGACACGCGCTTGCCCTTGAGGTCGGCCATCTTGTTGATGCCGGTTCCCTCGACCGTGACGACGTGCATGCGGTTGGGATAGAGGATCATCAGCGTGCGAACATCGACCTTCTTGTCCTTGAATTTGTCCACGCCGCTGTAGGCGTCCTGCGCCGCATCGGTCATCGACAACGCGATATAGGAATTGCCGCGGTTGCCGATCAGCTGCAGGTTCGCCACCGAGCCGCCCGTGACCTCGGCGGTCGCGGCCATGCCCGGCACGTGCTTGGAGAGCACGTTGGCCATCCCGCCGCCGAGCGGATAGTAGACGCCGCCCGTGCCGCCGGTCGCGATCGAGAGCTCGATCTTCTGCTGGGCCGCCGCCGGCAGCGCCAGCGCTGCGCAGGCTGCAATCAGGCCGATAAAGTCCTTCCGCATGTTC
>DATFVY010000076.1:0-7036 GCA_035259925.1 Burkholderiales bacterium | reverse complement strand
AATCGCCCCGGCTCCAGCGGCATCGCAGGTACCGAGCTCGTCGCGCGGGCGGCACCCGACGGCTACACCCTGATGGTGGTCGCCTCCTCGTTCTCGATCAATCCCGCGCTCGACCGCAAGCTGCCGTACGATTCGATCCGCGATTTCACGACTGTGACGCAGCTCTCCAAGTTTCCGAACATGCTGGCGGCGCACCCGTCGACGCCGGTGAAAACGCTGCAGGACGTGATCGCGCTCGCGAAGGCAAAGCCGGGGCAGATCACCTATGCCTCGGCCGGGGTCGCCACCGGCACGCACATGACGGCCGAGTTGCTGAGGTACATGACCAAGATCGACCTCCTGCATGTGCCCTACAAGGGCGGCGGTCCAGCGATGACGGCGGCCATGGGCGGCCAGACCCAGCTCCTTATCGGCACCTCGGTCGGCACGCTGCCGCACACGCGTAGCGGGAAATTGCGGGCCATCGCCGTGACCAGCGTGAAACGCTCAGCGGCCGCGCCGGAGGTTCCCACCTTCGCGGAATCGGGAGTTCCGGGGTATGAGCACGAGCCCTGGAACGGCATGTTCGCCCCCGCCGGCCTGCCGAAGGCCGTGCTGGCCAGAGTGAACGCCGAGGTGATCCGTGTCCTGAACTCGCCGGAAGCGAAGAAGGTGCTGGAGGGCGACGGCGCTGACATCGTGGGCAATACCCCGGAGCAGTTCGGCGTCGTCCTCAAGGCGGAGATCGCGAAATGGACGAAAGTCGCAAAGGCTGCCGGCATCAAGGCTGAGTGACGAGTGACAAGTGACGAGTGACGGGGCGATGGGGATCATCCGCTGCCTCTTCATCCTTTGCTGGGCATTGATGGCAGGGGCCGCCAATGCACAGGAGTATCCGACGCGGCCGATACGGTGGATCGTGCCGTTCTCGCCGGGCGGCCCGAGCGACATCATCGGGCGCTTCTTCGCCCAGAAGCTGAGCGATGCGGTGGCCAAGCAGGTCGTCGTTGACAATCGCGGCGGCGCAACGGGCATCATCGCGTTCGAGATTGCGGCGCGCGCCGTGCCCGACGGCCATACGGTGCTGCAGGCCGGGGCGAGCGGATTGACGACCAATCCCCACCTGCACGCGAAGCTTCCGTACGACGCGCAGCGCGACTTCCGCCTGGTAACCCAGCTGGTGGCGACGCCGAACATGCTGGTCGTCCACTCGGCACTGCCAGCACGCTCGGTGAAGGAGCTCGTGGCGCTTGCCAAGGCAAAGCCGGGGCAGCTCGCCTATGCTTCGGGAGGCAGCGGTACTTCCAACCATCTTTCGTGGGAGATGCTCAAGTTCTACACCGGCATCGAGCTCGTGCACGTGCCCTTCAAGGGCACCGGCCCGGCGCTGACGAGCGTCCTCGGCGGGCAAACGCCGATGATGTTCTCGAACATGCTGCCCGCCATGCCGCACGTGCGCAGCGGCAAGCTGCTCGGACTGGCGGTGACGAGCGCCCAGCGTTCCCCGGCGGCGCCGGACGTCCCGACCGTGGCCGAGTCCGGGATTCCCGGCTACGAAACGACTTCCTGGCACGGTGTCGTCGTGCCGGCCGGCACGCCGAACGCCGTCGTGAAGCGTCTGTACACGGAGCTCCGGCAGATCACGCAGCAGCCCGACGTCAAGGACCGGTTCTCGCAGGACGGCACCCAGGTCGTCGGCAGCACTCCCGAGGAATACGCCGCGACCGTAAAATCGGAGTCGGCGAAGTGGGCCAAGATCATCAAGGCTGCCGGCATCAAGGCCGAGTGATATTGGTCTGCGTCACTTCATACCGTAGCCAACAAGACAAGGAGAGGCATGAAGTCCAAGAAGAAGGGCAGCACCAGAAAAGTCAGGACGTACGACCTGCACAATCACGTCGTCCCGCCGGTGGTGGTGGAGGCGATCCGGCGCAACCCGGAGCGCTACGGCACGCGGATCGAGGACCGCAACGGCAAGCCGTACTTCGATTCGCACGGGCGCATGATCGAGTTGCTGCCGGAGTTCAACCAGGTCGAGGCGAAGATTGCCTGGATGGACCGCGTCGGGATGGACGTGTGCGCAATCTCGGTCGGCCCGCCCATCTACTTCTACTGGCTGAAGCCCGAGGCGGGCCGCGAGATCATCGCGTTGGCGAACGACGGCATCGCGCGCATGGTGGCGCAGCACCCAGAGCGCCTGCGCGGCATGGCGCACTTGCCGATGCAGGATCCCGAGGCGGCGGTCGCCGAGCTCGAGCGCGTGGTGAAGGAATACCGGTTCAAAGGGGTGGAGATCGCCACCTCGATCGAGGGCGTGCCGCTCGCCGACATGAAGTTCCGCAAGGTGCTCAAGGCGATCGAGCGGCTCGGGCTCTTCATCTTCGCGCATCCCTACCAGTGCCTCGCGCAGGGCGGCATGGACGCCTACTACCTGCGCAATTTCGTCGGCTTCCCGCTGGACACCACGCTGATGATCGCGCACCTCATGTTCAGCGGCGCGCTTGACGACCTGAAGAAGCTGCGCATCCTGTGCGCGCATGGCGGCGGCTTCATGCCGTACCAGATCGGCCGCTTCGTGCACGGCCACGACGTGCGTCCCGAGCCCAAGGTCAACCAGGCGAGCTCGCCGGCCAGGCTGTTCAAGCGCTTCTACTTCGACTGCCTGACCCACGAGCCGCGCTCCGCCCGCCACCTCATCAATATGGTGGGCGCGGACCATATGGTCATCGGCACCGATAACCCGTTCGACATGGCCCCCAGGAAGGAGTCCATGCAGGTGGGGCAGGTGGGTGCCATCCCCGGGCTTACGCCGACGGAGCGCGAGTGGATCTGCAACCGGACGGCGAAGGCGCTGCTCGGGGAGAAATAGCCGGATATGCCCCGGGCATGGCCCGGGAGTGTGCAATAAGTCTCGGTTTTCCTGGCATCGCTCTTGCTCAATACCCCGGTGAAGGGGTTTGGGAAGGAGAGCGGGGGGTATTTGGGGACGGGAAACCGTCGGCCTCCCGACAAGGATGACGAAAAGGAGACCGAGATGAGCATAATCAAGAAGATAGCGGTGGTTGCGACGGTAACGGTGCTGCTGCATGCGCCGGTGGCGTTCGGCGCCAACCCTAACCATGTGCCGGGCGAAAGCCTGGATAGCGGCCTGGGCCAGCTGCCGGCCAACTACACCGCGGCGGAATACCAGTACCGGGTGATCGGCGAAAGCCAGGACAGCGGTCTGGGCGAGCTAGCCGCCGACTACAACGGCGCGGAATACTTCAAGGTCCCGGGCGAAAGCCAGGACAGCGGCCTGGGCGAACTGGCCGCCGACTACAACGGAGCCGAGTACTTCAAGGTCCCGGGCGAGAGCCAGGACAGCGGTCTGGGCCTTCTGGCGGCGGACTACAACGGCGCGGAATTCTTCAAGGTCCCCGGCGAGAGCCAGGACAGCGGCCTGGGGCTTCTGGCGGCCGACTACACCGCCGCGGAATTCCAGCGCAAAGTGGAAATCGCGGGCGAGAAGCAGGACTCCGGCCTGGGCGAACTGGCGGCCAACTACACCGGTGCCGAATTCTTCAAGGTCCCGGGCGAGAGCAAGGACAGCGGCCTGGGCGACCTGCCCTCCGACTACACCGCGGCCGAATATCAGCGCGAGCCGATCCGCGCCGCGGATGCAAGCAACCGGATGTAAGAAGCGCCGACTCGTAACTTCGACTCAGGGCCAGGCCGCAAGCCTGGCCCTGATGCTTTCCAGGGGCGCAAACCCGGCTTGCCTCCCATCGGATATCTCCCTCATCATTCCTTCCGGTGAAGCACTGGCTTCGTCAGGAGGAACACGCATGGCCGAGCTCAAGGCGGTGAACCTGGATAGCATCACGGAGGGCATCCGCGGCGCCACCAGGCCGGTGAAGATCCTGTGGCAGGCGGACGACACGCTGGCTTTCGTCGCGCGCGGGCGCGAGCACCGCAGCGAATTCCACTCGGACCCTTCCGACGAAGTGATGTACATGATCAAGGGCGACATGAATCTCCACTACCGCACGCCCCAGGGCGAGGAGAAGATCGCCGTGATCCGGGAGGGTGAGATCATCTACTGCCCGGCGGGGGTGCCGCATTCGCCGCGCTTTGCCCCGGATGCCTATGTGCTCGTGCTCGAGCGCAAGCGGCGCGCCGATGAGCGCGACCGCTTCACCTGGTTCTGCGAGCAATGCGGCAAGAAACTGTACGAGAGCGTGAAGCACGTGACCGACTACAACGCGGACCCGGTGTCGCGCGCCTACGAGGAGTTCTACGGTTCGGAGAAGAGCCGCACCTGCGCAAGCTGCGGACACGTGACGCCGCGGCCGTAGCCGGGCGGCGGGTTACCACACCCGCAGCTTGATCTGCATGGCTACCGCGCCATCGATATGATCCTTGATGGTCGGAATGATGCTGAAGTTGACGCCGATCCGCCGGCCCTCGATGCTCAGCAACGGCAGCAGGCTCAGAAACCACCCGCCGTCGCGGTACGTCGGATAACCATCGATGGCTGCGATCGCGATTCCCGCGCTGACATGCGTGCCACCGGGCCGCCAGTGCAGGGGACGCCACAGGTAGGCGGCGTAGTAGCTTCTCTCGTCCCTGCTGTTCATGAAAGTGCCCGCCATCAATCCGTGGTCGGGCGCCAGCAGCACTTCGACGCCCAGCCCGATGTTGTTCTCGCGCAGGTCCTCGTCGCGGTCGAAATGGTAGGAGTAGAACCCCGGATTGATCCAGACCTGCTTCTGGAATTCGGGTTCGGCTGCGTGGGCGCCGCAGCAGAGCACGCAGAGTACGGCCAGCGGACAGCGTAGGTTCACGACTTCTACGCGTCAGTCGAAGCTGGCGACGCAGTCGATCTCGACATTGACGCCCTTGCGGTGCGGCGTCGCGCCGACGCAGGTGCGGGTGACCTTCTCGCCCGCCATGAAATCGCGGAACGCCTCGTTGAACGCCGGAAAGTCCTCCGTGTTCCGCAGCACGACGCGCATGTTGACGACGTTTGCCATCGTCAGTCCCGCCGCAGCCAGGATGCTCCTGAGGTTGGCCAGCGTCTGCCGCGTCTGCTCACGGATGTCGGTCGATACGACCTCGCGCGTTTTCGGGTCGAGCGGACCCTGGCCCGACACGTACAGGAAATTACCGGCGCGGATCGCCTGCGCGAGCGGCGAGGGTGTCGCCTTATCGGTGAATCCGGTGGTGGGCGCGTCGGGGGCGGTGATGATTTGTTTTCGCATGGCGGAGGGCGAACGCTTCGCTTTTCCTTGCTCCTTGCGACTTTCGCCTTTCGACCTGGCGGACGCTAGTCCGTCGTGATACCCGTCGTCTTCACGATCTTCGCCCACTTGGCGACCTCGCTCCTGACATAGGCCGCGAACTCCCCGGGGGAGACCGGTTGCGGCTCGAGGCCGAGTGCATCGAGGCGCGTCCTCACATCGGCCATGCCCAGCGCCTTGTTCACCTCCGCGTTCAGCTTCGCCACGATCGCGGCGCTCGTCTTCGCCGGCGCGAAGTAGCCGACCCAGGAGCGCTCCTCGAAGCCCGGAAACCCGGCTTCCGTGACGGTCGGGACTTCCTGTAATGCCGGCACGCGCTTCAGGCTGGAGATCGCCAGCCCCTTCAGCCGTCCCGCCCTGACGTGCGGCACCACGGGCGGCATCGACAGGCTGAGGACCTCGACCTGGTTCGCGAGCGCTGCAGCGGTCGCGGGCGCGCCACCCTGGTACGGAACGTGGGTCGCATTCAGCCCGGCGAGCGCCCGCAGCAGATAGTCTCCTGCCAGGTGGGATGAGCTGCCGACCCCGGCCGTGGCGTAGGTGACGTTCCTGCCTTGCGCCGAGCGGATCAGGTCCTGCAGGCTGTTGGCGGAATTCGACGCATGCACCGCGAAAAGCCCCGGCGTCGAGCCGGTCAGCGCAACGGGGACGAAATCCTTGTAGATATCGAACCCGGGATTCCTGTAGAGGCTGGCGTTGATGGATATCGCCGCCGTGTTGACGAGCAGCGTATAGCCGTCGGAGGGCGCCGCCGCGACGAGCCTGGTCGCGATGTTGCCGCCGGCGCCGCCGCGATTGTCGATCACGACCGGCTGCCCCAGGGCGTCGCTCATCTTCTGCCCGATCAATCGCGCCACGCCGTCGGCAAAGCCGCCGGGAGCGAAGGCGACGACTACCCGCACCGGCTTCGTCGGATACTGCTGACCCCAGGCGCTGATGCAAAGGAGTGCGGCGGCACAGGCGAGCGCGCTGCGGACAAGCGGCTGAGTCATTGTTCCCCCCTCGATCGGTTTTTTGGATTCTACAACCGGCACCGATTGCCGGCCGCGCCAGCAGCCTGCTAGTGCGCGTCGAAGATCTGCTTGAGGCGCGAAACGGCAGAATGCGGGCTGGTAAGCACCTTGCGGCCCGGCGTCATGGCGATGCGCGCGGCGGCGCGAGCCATGGAGAATTGCCCCAGCACCAGCGCGTCGCACGGCCCGACCTCGCGCGCGGCGGCAGCGATCAGGCGGTCGTGCTCGGCGCCCTGACCCTTCTGTAGCGCCGCGATGGCCGCCGGCACCGCGCGGGTCTTGAGGCGCAGCTGGATGCCGCGGCTTGCGGCGAGCTCCTCGAGCTCCTTCTTGAGGGAAGGAATGCTGGGCTCGAAGGTGGCGATCAGCGCGAGATCCGACCCCGCCGCCAGCGCTTCCTCAAGCATCGCTTCGTTGGGCTTGAGCACCGGCACGCGCACCGCCTGCTTGGCGGCGTCAATGGCGGTGCCGAACGCCGAGCACGTGAAAAGAATCGCGTTCGCTCCGCTCGCTTCGCTGTACTTCGCAAGGGTGACGAAGCGCTCGACGATCGCTGGCGTGATACCGCCCGCCGCGGTGAGGTCGGCCGGCAACGCGTCATCGAGCAGGTGCGTGACGCGCGCTTGCGGCCACTGCTCCTTGAATACGTGCGCCACCGGGTCGACGGCGACCGGCATGGCGTGCACGAGCGCGATGCGGGGGGCTCGCATAGGAGCGCGATTGTAGCGGAAAGCCCCGGAAAAATCAGAACAATCAAGCCATACG
>DATFVY010000075.1:0-6873 GCA_035259925.1 Burkholderiales bacterium | reverse complement strand
GCCGAAGGTGAACAGGAGCTGGTAATCGTGCCCTGCCGCGTAGAGCCTGCGTATGCCCGCGTACTCGATCGCGAGCCCGAGCAACGCCACTCCGAGCGGGGCCAGCACGAGGCCGAGCCAGAAATTACCCAGGGCGGCGATCGCGGTGACGGTCAGGTACGCGCCCACGGCGAAGAGCGCGCCATGCGCGAAGTTGGGAATGTTGAGTATCCCCGCGATCAGCGCGAGTCCCAGCCCCATCAGGGCGTACAGCATCCCCGTGGCGATCCCGTTCAGGATCTGGCCGAGAAGGAGATTCAAAGGGACTCAGCTCAGAAGCTGCCGATATCCTTGCACGCCGCATACTCCTTCGGCAGTGGCGTATCGCCCGTGGCGATCACATCGCCGAAGTCGAGCTCTTCCTTCATCGACTTCTTCGGCTTGCAGCGCAGGAAGAAGTACGGCCGCAGCGTCTGGTGGGTCGCCGGGTCGATGCGCATCCGGCCAAGAAGGTCGGTCACCTCGATGCCCTCGAGCGACTTGATGACGTCCGGCACCTCCGCGGACTTCGCCTTGTCGAAGCCGGCCAGCATGAGCCGCGTCATCGAGTAGGCAGCCGATGGGGCGTAGCCGGGCGGCGTCTTGAATTTCTCGCGGTAGTTCTTGACGAATGCTTTCGCCACGGGCGTATCGGCGGTGTAGTAGAAGTTCGTCCCGACCCACAGGTTGTCGCGAATTTCCGGCGCGAGCTGGATCAGCTCCTCGACGCCGGAGGACCAGCACATGATGAGAGGGAGTTTCGGCGTCAGGCCAAAGTTGAAAATCTCGCGTGCGCCCGCGACCGCGTCGCCGCCGAAGTTGATCATCGCGACCACGTCCGGGCGGTTGGCCGCGGCCTTCTGCGCGTAGTTCGAGAACTCGCGCTCGCCCAACGGGTGGCGGTCGGCGCCGACGAACTCGAGCCCGTGGGTCTTGCCGACCTCCTTGATGTACTTCTCGACCGACCAGCCGAAGGCGTAATCGGCAACCAGCAGGTGCCAGCGCCGCGCTTTCGGGTTGGCCTTCATGAAATTGTCCACCACGGTCTTCGCGGCGGTGTAGGGGCTCGCCGCCCATTGGAACGAGTAGCGGTGGCAGCGTGACCCGGAAATGTCCTCGGTGCCGCCGCTGAAGAAATGCAGCACCTTCTTGCGCTTCGCCACCTCGGACACCGCGAGCGCGACGCCGGAGGACCAGGGGCCGATCATGAACCGCGCGCCTTCGCCATCGATCGCTTCCTCGGCGCGCCGCGTCGACGCGCCAGCCTGCGTGGCGCCGTCGCGCGTGATGTACTTGATCGGGCGACCGAGTATCTTCATGTCCCGCTCTTCGAGCGCCATGCGCATCCCGCGGTCGTTCAATGGACCGACGTCGGCGAAGGCCCCGGTCTGGTCCCACAGACCGAGGATGACGACCTCCTTCTGCTGTGCCCGGATGATCGCCGGAAAGCCGAGCCCCGTCGCGGCGCCAGCCGCCCCGAGCGCTCCAATTTTCAGGATGTCCCTACGCCTGGACCGGCTCATGCTCGCCCCTCCTTCTGGAAAACGGTGAGATGCAGTGTACTACGGCACGATGGCACCGGCGCACGTCAACGGGTGGTGTAGTCGAGCAGCGCCTCGGGGTTAATGCGGATGGCCGCGCCGGTTGGACACGCGCGCACGCAGGCGGGGCCGCCCGCGAGATCCTTGCACATGTCGCACTTGACCGCCTTTTTCTCCTGACTCTTGTCGGCGCGATGCCTTTCGCGCCCGGGCTCCTGCGTGACGCCGGTCAGCAGCCACGCCAGCAGGCTGGGTGGCCGCCGTTTCGGGTCGACCGGCGCGAGCTGGACCACGCCATACGGGCAGTTGCGCACGCAGTTGCCGCAGCCTATACAGGTGTTCTCGATATAGACCTCGCCGTTCGGATGGCGATGGATCGCGTCCGGGGGGCACTCCTTCATGCAGTGCGGGTTCTCGCAATGGCGGCACGAGGTCGGCACGTGAATGGAGGCGAACTTGGCTCCGCTCTGGCGATCGAGGCGCGACGTGCCGTCGTGTGAATCCGCGCACGCTCTTTCGCAGTTGTCGCAGCGCACGCACAGGCTCTCATCGATCAGGAGCACATCGGTCGCTTCCCCCAGCCCCTGGCTCAGCAGGAAGCTGATCAGATTGCTCGGCTCGGCGCGGTTCTCGCGCTTGACGTTGTCCGACAACCGCTTGAGCACGCCTGCCTCGATGCCACCGCGCAGCGTCGCATTGCGGCTCAGCACCTCGTTGAATGTCTTGGCGTGCAGCATGATGGTCTCGGTCTTGACTGCCGCCTTGACTGTCGCCGTGCGCGGCGAGTCGGACAGCAGCGCCATTTCGCCCACGTAATTGCCGGCCGCGACATACGACAGCACGATCTCCCTGCCGCCGATGTTCTGCAGCACCATCACCGAGCCGCGCCTGATGAGGTGCAACCCGTCGGCCGGAGCGCCCTGGGCGAACAGCGTCTCGCCGGCGTTGAAGGTCCTGATGACCGCGCCCGCGATCATCTCTTCGAGGTCGGACGGCGAAATCCACGGCGCGATGTGCGTGCGCACGGCGCGGCGCAACGAAGCATCGTCGATCTGCTTGCGCACCGAATCGATGCTGGCGATGAGCTTGAGCATGGAGCGCCGGGGCGTCTCGATCATCACGCATTTCTCGCCCGCTTTCACCGTCGCCGTGCGGCGGCGGCCCGACAGCAGCCCCATTTCGCCGAAGAACTGGCCGCGCTTGAGGGCGATGTGCCCCATCTTGCCGTCCTTGCCCAGCGACTCCACCAGCACCTCCCCGTCCACGATGGAGAAGAAGCTGTTCGTGTAGTCGTCCTTGCTGAAGATGATTTCCCCGGCCTTGGGCGTAAGCACCTCGCTTTCAAGCATGAACTCGCGCAATTGCAGTGTGGTCATGTCCGTGAACAGCGGCACGTTGCGCTGGATCAGCGCGAGCGCCTCGGACACGCCGCGCGCCTGCGTGAAATTGCTGAATTTCTTCCTCAGCAGGGGCTCGTCGGCAGGCTCGACCGGCTCGCCGCGAATGTACTCGGCTACCTCATGGCCCTGGTTCATGGCCTGCTTGATCAGCGGATACCCGCCGAGCGCGCCGATGATGTAGATGCCGGGCACGTTTGATTCATAGGTGGAGGAAAGCTGCGGCACCGCCGCAGGATCCTCGCTCGGGAAGCGCACGCCGAACTGCTCCACGAGCTTGCGCGGCGGGGTTGCCCCGAGCCGCGCAATCACGCGATCGCAAGCTATCGTTTCCGCCCCCTTGGGCGTCTGGGCGAGGAAGCGCCCGCGCCTGCCATCGGTCTGCACCGCCTCGACTCCGACCGACGTCGTGCCATAGCGGCATTCGATCCTGCCTTCCTTGATGGCGGCGAGCACGAGGTCCAGGTTCCCTTGCTTGCAGCGCGCGAACTCGTCGTTGCGGTTGATCATGATCACGCGGTTCTTTTCCGCCAGCCCGAGTGCGTTCTCGATGGCGGCGTCGCCGGCGCCGACGACGACGATCGTTTCGGCGGTGTATTCGTCGGGATCGTCGAGCTGGTACTGCACCATCTCCAGGTCTTCGCCAGGAACGCCGAGCTTGCGGAGATTCCCCTGCAGTCCGATTGCCAGCACTACGTTTGCCGCCGTGTACGTAGGCCCGGCCGCCGTCTTGATCTCGAATGCACCCTTGGCGCCCGTAATCCCGGTCACCCGCGAGCCGTACTGGATATTGACTCTGTGGCGCGCGAGCCCCTCGTTCCACTTCGCCAGCACGATTTCACGGCGTCCCGCGGCAAATTCAAGCGGGCTGCGCAGCGGGAGGACGGCGGGCTCCGCCATGACGTGCTTGCCCTTCTGATAGCGGTAGATCGTGAAGGAGGCTTGCGCCTCGGCTTCCAGCAGGACATGGGGCACGCCGACTTCGGACGCGCGCGCCGCGCACGACAGTCCGGCGGGCCCGGAGCCGATCACCGCCATCGTCACCTGGGAGCTCATTTCCGCATGCCCTTTTCCACTTCGGCGCGCAGCTCTCGCAGCGCCTGCTCGAACGTTGCCGGCTGGTATTTCTCGTCACGCGCGACCGTCGCCAGCAGATTGGTCATGGCGCGCCGAACGGCCGGAGAGCGCAGCTCGCCCTGGCGCCGCAGGAAGTCGATCATCCCCTGCATCGCCATCGTAGCCTGCTCGGCGCCCTGATAGTCGGCGAACTGCCCGGCGAGGCCGTCGTCGATCAGCCCCAACATCATGCCGCGCAGGTCCGCGGCGGTAAAGCGGTGCGCCTGGATGCGCGGGAGCATCGCGGCGACCATCTCCTGCAGCACGCGGGCCTGCTCGAGCGCGTCATCGCCGCCCCCCACCGCCTGGTGCAGCCGCGTGACCTGCTGGGCAAAACCCTGGGCACCGCCCGGGTCCACCCGGCGTGCGACCTGCCGCAGCATCAACAGCGCCGCATCGTTCAACCTCACCACCCCCGGCCCGGCCTCGACCCGCGCCGCGGTGTTGCGTTTGTCCCCCATCGCATGGTGGCAGGAGTGGCAATCGAACAGCACCAGTTCCGGGAACAGACCGTCCCTTCCCCGCTGCGGATTGCGGAGCAGGCCCAGCAACTGCTCCGCGGCCACCGCCTGCCCGATGGCCCATGCCCGCGCGCCGTCCCGCTGCTTGTGCCGCTCGGCCTCGATGCGCACGTGTTTCGGGCCCATCTCGGTGAAGGTGTCGAGCTCGAAGCTCATGCGCGGATGGCCCGCCGCCATCATCTTGTGGGTGACGAATTTCTGCTCCGTTCCCAGGTGGCACGACAGGCACAGTCGCGCCCGGGCGACATCATCGTCGGCCGGATACAGCCCGTTGGCGATATTGCCCGCATGGGTGGCCTTGGGCTCGACGTGGCTCTTGAGCCAGCCGCCCGCCGGTCCGTGACAGGCCTCGCAGCTCACGCCGTCTGACACGACGAAGCGCTCGTCGCGGCGCGCGGGCTGCGGATTGTGCGCGTGGCAGTCCAGGCACACCGCCGCCTCTTGGGGCGCCTGCCGCATGCCCAGCTTGCGGGCGATCTCCTTGGAGCGCGCATTGAGCAGCACGCTGTAGGCGCGCGCGTGCTTGTCGTTGCGGGACCAGATCACGTATTCGTTCTGCAGGACCTTCGAGTCCTTCCAGGGCTGGATCGCGCCGTGGCACATGCTGCTCGCGCAGCTGCCCGCGCCCACCGATTGCTGCGGCGCATGGTGCGGCAGGACCGACGCACCGGTCGCGGCGGCTGCGAACGCCGCAGTCCAGGCAGCAAGCAGCAATCGGGTCGTCGTTTTCATCTGCGTGATTGCGTCGGCTCCGGTCGGTCCCGCACGGTCCAGGGCGTGCCGTCGGGCTTCAGGTACAGCTTGCGCTGCTCCTGCAGGTTGAAGGGGCGCGAGCCGACGCGTCCGAAGACCGCAACCTGGCCGCCGGTCTCATCGACGCCGCGGTCGCGCTCGAGCCCGCGCGAGAGAGCCAGCGCCGGGCTGCGCGTCTCTATCCAGGCGATCAGCTGCGGCTTCGGCTCCGGGCTGAAGCCGTAGAAGTTGGGCTGCGTATCCGGCGCGGTCAGCTGCAGGACCTTCAGCCCGTTGCGCCCGTCCGCGACGTAGGCGAAGAGCGAGGCATTGGTGGAGCCTAGGACCACGTCGCGAGCGTCGTTGAGCTTGCCGTCGGCGTCGTATTTCAGGTGGACGCGCGGCTTTTCCGGATTCTCGACGTCGACGATGACCAGGCCGTCGCGGCCGGCGGCCACGTAGGCGTAGGTGCGGGCGACGTACACCCGCTGAGCGTCGGCCAGCGGCACACTCGAGTTGTCGAGCAGCCGGGAGCGCTCCGGGATCGTCACATCGATCACCCGCAGCCCGCTCGCGTCGGTCACGAACAGGTAGCGGAATTGCAGTGCCGAGGCACGGGCGCCGCGCAACGGCACCACGGCGGCGACCTGCGGCTTGAGCGGTTCGTTGAGGTTGACGACCACGATACCCGCATCCGTGGCGAAGTAGGCGTAATAGCCGCCGATGGTCACGTGGCGCGCGCCCTTGAGGGTGCCTCCTCCGTCCCAGGTCAAGGCGCGCTTCAGGAAATTATTGCGGGGCTCGCCGTCCTGCAGCGTAGTGACGTCAACCAGTATCAGGCCCTCGTCGCTGTCGGTGACCAGCGCATAGTTGTAGATCGGGTGAAACGGCTGCTCCTGGTTGACCTTTCTCATCAGGTCGCCGTCGTTCTTGGCCGGCGCAACCGGCTGGTTGGTCGGCAACGCCAGGCACGTCGCGTTCCTGGACTGGATCCGGGTGTCGTGCCCGAGGGACGAGAAAGGCGCGGTGATGATGCGCTGCGAGATGCCCTTGTTGGCGATCGAGGCGACATCATAGACGCGCATGCCGCCCCGCCCCTCGGCCACGTACAGATACTCTCCACGCAGTTGCAGGCACGCAGCGCGGCCGCGCGTGCCGTGCTCGTGCGCCTCGGGCAGGCGGCGGCCGCGCTTCTCGTGCGCTGCGTACCAGTCCGGATACGCGTAGCGCTGGAGATAGCTGCCGATCACTGCCTGCGGCTCATCCCACTCGGTGACCTGCACCGCCTCGATGTGACGCTCTTCGCCGAGCCAGGCGTTGAAGCCGATGAAGTTGACGAAATTGGTACCGTGCAGAAGAAGCTGCGCCATGATCGCATTGTTGTCGTTGGCGGCGGACAGGTGGCAGTCGCTGCAGGTCTTGGTCTCGGTCTTGCGCTCCGTGTGCGGATAGTGAGGCGCGAACGCCTGGCTGGAGAAGCCGCTCGCCGCCGTGGGCGGCTGCTGGACGTAGATGCGCTCGCGATTGGCGTTGGTGGAGGACAACACC
>DATFVY010000074.1:0-4742 GCA_035259925.1 Burkholderiales bacterium | reverse complement strand
GCGGCGGCGTCGAGCGTGTAGCCGCGGTCAGCGAGGCGCTTCGCGACAGCACGCAGGTCACTGCGCAGCAACTGGGCGTCGAGCATCCGGAATCCGGTTTTTTCAGGTCATGTGAACGTGAACCGTATTATCCCAGAATGCCCGCCGCGGCCAATCTCTTGACACGGTGCGCGGCCGGCCGCTAGATTCCGGAGCCGCGCGAAGGCGAACACCCATGGGAAGGAATCACGCGATGCACATCACGCCGGTCGTCGCAACGCTTGCCGGCGCGCTGCTGGCCTGGCCCGCTGCCGCGCAGACTTTTCCCGCCAAGCCGGTGCGCATCATCGTCGCCTTTCCCCCGGGCGGCGGTGTCGATATCGTCGCACGCACCATGGGGTCCAGGCTGACCGAGCTGTGGCGCCAGCCGGTCGTGGTGGAGAATCGCCCCGGAGCGTCCGGAGTCATCGGCACCGAAGCCGCGGCGCGTTCAGCACCGGACGGTCACACGCTTTTCATCGGAACGCTCGGTAATCTCACGGCAAACCAGTACCTGTACCCGAAGATGCCGGTAGACCCGCTGCGCGACCTCGCCCCGCTCACCCAGGTCGTGGCGGTGCATTTCGTCATGGTCGCGCACCCTTCCCTCCCCGCGAAGAACGTGAAGGAGCTGATCGCGCTCGCCCGCGCCCGCCCCGGCCAGATCAACTACGCGTCATCCGGTCCCGGCGGCGCGCCGCACCTCGGCGCGGAGCTGTTCAAGTCGATGACGCGCGTGGACATGGTGCACGTGCCGTACAAGGGCAGCGGGCTTTCCTTCATCGACCTCCTGGCCGGACAGGTTTCGCTCACGTGCGACAGCCAGCTGCAATCGCTCCCCTACATCAAGGCGGGCCGGCTGCGCGCCCTCGCGGTGCTGGGCGGGAAGCGCTCGCCGCTGCTGCCCGATGTGGCTACCGTCGGCGAAACCGTTCCCGGCTACGAGCTGACCAACTGGTTCGGAATGACGGTGCCCGCGGCAACGCCGCAGGACCTCATCAACAGGCTCTACGCCGACATCTCGAAGGTGCTGCAGCAGGCCGATTTCAGGGAGAAGATCGCCGGCATGGGCGCCGACGTCATCGGCAGCCGCCCGGAACAATTCGGCGCTTTCATGAAGTCCGAGAGCGCCAAGTGGGGCAAGGTAATACGCGAGGCCAACATAAAAGCAGAGTGACGGCTGATGACTGACGCCGGCTACCGCTTCTTCTTGCCCGCCTCGGCATCGAGCTTGCGCAGGTTTTCCAGGTGCTCGCGGATGCGGGCTTCGAGCCCGCGGTCGGTCGGGCGGTAGAACTGCGGCACCTTCATCCCCTCGGGAAAATAGCTCTCACCTGCGGCGTACGCGTCGGCCTCGTCGTGCGCGTAACGGTAGTCGCGCCCGTAACCCAGGCCCTTCATGAGGCGGGTCGGGGCGTTGCGCAGGTGCTCCGGGACGGGGCGTGAGGCGTCTTTCTGCACCAGGTCCCGGGCCGCCCCAAACGCCAGGTAGGCAGCATTGCTTTTCGGCGCCACCGCCAGATAGAGCGCTGCTTCGGCCAGCGCGAGCTCCCCTTCGGGCGAACCCAGGCGCTCGTAGGTCTCGCAGGCATCGAGCGCGATGCGCAGCGCCCGCGGATCGGCAAGCCCGATATCCTCGGCCGCCATGCGCACCAGGCGACGCCCGATGTAGAGCGGATCGGCACCGCCGTCGAGCATGCGCGTGAGCCAGTAGAGCGCCGCATCGGGCGCGGAACCGCGCACCGACTTGTGGAGCGCGGAGATCTGGTCGTAGAAGGCGTCGCCGCCCTTGTCGAAGCGCCGCAGGCGCTGGGCCAGCGTATCGCGCGCGAAGCGCTCGTCCACGTTGTCACGGCCCGCCTTCTCCGCGGCGATACCGGTCTGCTCGAGCATGTTGTAGAGGCGCCGCGCATCCCCGTCGGCGGTGGCGAGCAGCAGCGCGCGCGCTTCCGGGTCGAACCCCAGGTTTTTCAGGGCATCGACACGCGCGCGGTCGAACAGCCGCCCGAGATCGTCCTCGCCCAGCGGCTGCAGCACGTACACGGCGGCCCGCGACAGCAGGGCGTTGTTCACCTCGAAGGACGGATTCTCGGTAGTGGCGCCGATGAAGGTCAGCAGCCCCCGCTCCACGTGGGGCAGGAACGCGTCCTGCTGCGCCTTGTTGAAGCGGTGCGCTTCGTCCACGAAAAGGATGGTGCGGCGGCCTGACTGCTGCAGCACGTGCTCGGCACGCACAACAGCGTCGCGGATATCCTTGACCCCCGTGAGCACCGCCGAAATCGCGATGAACTCGGCATCAAAGGCCCGCGCCATCAACCGCGCCAGCGTGGTCTTGCCGACACCCGGCGGTCCCCACAGGATCATCGAGTGAGGCTTGCCCGATTCGAAAGCGAGCCGTAGCGGCTTGCCCGGCCCGAGCAGATGGGACTGCCCTACGAACTCCTCCAGCGTGCCCGGCCGCAGGCGGTCGGCGAGTGGGGCTTCCGGTTCTCTCTTATCGAAGAGATCATTCACTGATCACGTCCGCCCCCTTCGGCGGGGTGAAGCGGAAAGACTCGCCCGGGAGCTTGACGTTGCGCTCCATGGTCGAGAACTTGATCACCGTGATCTGCCCGAACTGGTCGCGCAGTTCCATGGCCTCGAGCCCGGCCTTGCCGAAGCCCATTCGCACGCGCTCGAACGCGGTGTCCTGGGCGCGCGGCACCGCCTCCAGCCATTCGAGCCCGTCGCGGTTGCCGATCGCCCTGAGAGAATAGTCCTTCTCGATATCGTTGCTGCCAGCGAGGATCGCCGCCGGGCTGGAGCCCAGAGCGCGGTCCATGCGGCGCACGGTCACCTGGTTCAGCTCCTTGTCGTAGAGCCATACCCGCTTGCCGTCGCCGACGATCAGCTGCTCGTGCGGCTTGTCGTATTCCCAGCGGAACCGGCCCGGGCGCGAGAACTGCATGGTGCCGGTAGCCTGTTGCAGGCGCTTCATGTTGCTGTCGAGCACGATCTGCGCGAACTGGGCGCGCGCGGTGGTCGTCTGCGCCAGCAACGCCTTGAGCTCATCGGCGCTCGTGGCGCATGCCGCGGCAGGCAGCAGGGCAAGAAGGAAAAGGACTGGCCTGAGCATCAGAATTTCTTGATACGGTCCATGCTCACGATACGGCCGCTGCGCAGCCTCACCACCGTAGTATAGGGATTGGCGACAGTGGGGAAGTAATAGTAGCTCCGATCGTAGTCGCCCTGGTTGTCGAGCGAGTCGTAGTCGGGACGGCCGGCGCGCAGCAGCAGCTCGCCCTCGGTCATGCCGGTCTGGAGCCGGATGAAAGTCTCGAACTCCATGCCCCGCACCGCCGGCCCCGCGGGCCCCGGCGCGGGGACGGGAACCGCGATGACCTGCGGTCTGGGCGCGTCGTCGGCCTGCCCGACGCCGCCCTTCTGGTCCGCAGGACGGCTCGTTTCGATGACACCGGTGGGCTCGGTATTCACCGCCCGCGACGGGCGGTTGGTCGGTGGCTTCTCGCCGTAGTTGACGACGCCCTTCTCGTCCACCCACCGGTAGGCGTCCGCCGCGGAAACGGCGCCCGCTGCGAGGAAGAGCAACAGGGCGAGGGAATATCTCATGCAGCTAGGACCTCCGCGCGCGTCGGAAATTCTGATCAAAACCTGAGACCGGCTCATGGTCTCCCTGAGGTAGGGGGGCACGGGGGGAGTTTCCCCACGTACCTTACCTCGACCTGAGACCGAGCTTCGGTCTCCCTGATAGAGGGGGCAAGGGGACAGTATCCCCGCGTTCCCTACCTCTCTTCGGTCGCAGACGCCGGCACCAGGATCTCGCGGTTGCCGTTGGTCTGCATCGGGGACACCATTCCCGCGCGCTCCATCTGCTCGATCAGCCGCGCGGCGCGGTTGTAGCCGATGCGTAGGTGCCGTTGCACCAGCGAGATCGATGCGCGCCGGGTCTTGAGCACGATGGCGACGGCCTGGTCGTAGAGCGGATCCGATTCCCCGTCCTCACCCTCCAGACCGCCCTCGCCCGCCTCCTCCGGCTCCGGGCCCTCCAGCACGCTGTCTACGTATTGCGGCCTGGCCAGCTTCTTGAGGTACTCGACCACCTTGTGCACCTCGTGATCGGCCACGAAAGCCCCGTGTACCCGCTGCAGGAACCCGCTGCCGGGCGCCAGGTACAGCATGTCGCCCTGCCCCAGCAGCGACTCGGCTCCCATCTGGTCGAGGATGGTGCGCGAGTCCACCCTCGCCGAGACCTGGAACGCGATGCGTGTCGGTATGTTGGCCTTGATGAGCCCAGTGATCACATCGACCGAGGGTCGCTGGGTGCAGAGCACGAGATGTATGCCCGCTGCACGCGCCTTTTGCGCGAGCCGCGCCACCAGCTCTTCGAACTTCTTGCCGACCACCATCATGAGGTCGGCCAGCTCGTCGATCACGACGACGATCAACGCCATTTCATGCAGCGGCTCCGGATTCTCCGGCAGGGTCGAAAGGGGATTGGGCAGCGGCTTCTTGGCTTTTGCCGCGTCGCGTACCTTCTGGTTGAAACCGCCCATGTTGCGCACCCCGAGCGCGTTCATGAGCTTGTAGCGCCGGTCCATTTCTGCCACGCACCAGTTGAGCGCGTTCGCCGACTGCCGCATGTCGGTGACGACCGGCGCCAGCAGGTGCGGGATCCCTTCGTAGATCGAGAGCTCGAGCATCTTGGGATCGATCAGGATCAGCCT
>DATFVY010000073.1:0-7527 GCA_035259925.1 Burkholderiales bacterium | reverse complement strand
GCTAGAGGCGCGGGCTATCAAGGGCATCGCCCTTGTCCAGCACCCACATGGCATACCCGGGATGCGTCTCCCAGATGCGCGGCTTCCACTTGTCGTTCATCTGGTCCATGTCGGCGTAGTACTCGGTCCGGCCGCCGCACGGGTTATTGAAGTACCAGAACAGGTTCGAGCCGAGGACGTGCCGGCCGACCGGCGTGTTGGCCTGCCAACCGCGGCTCTTCATGTGCTTGCCGCCGAGGATGATCTCGTCGATGTCCCGCACCTCGAATGCGACGTGGTCAAAGGCGCGGCGGTCCGGCCGGCTGAGCAGGAACAGGCTGTGATGGTCGCTCGTCCCCTCGCAGCGCAGGAAATTGCCGCCCGGCGTGCCGTCGCTCAGCCGGAAGCCGAGGCGCTTCAGGTAGAACGCGGTCGCTTTCTCGAGATCGCTCCTGGCGACCTGGTAGACGACGTGCCCGATCTTGCGCGGCCGCGCCCGGCGCTCCGGGTCGAAGGGATGGTTCATGCGCGAGGGTGCCGGCTTTTTTCGCGCGGCCTTGCCGCCGGCCGCCGAGCGCCGGAACGCGATGGCGAAGCCCGATTCGTCGCGCGTGCGCAGGGTGCCGTCGGCTCCGGCCGCCACTTCGCGGTCGCGTCCAAGCTCCGCGCCGATGGCCTTGAGCGAGCGGGCGCTGTCCACACCCCAGACTATCTCGCGCAGCGTCGAACCCGGCTCGGCCGTCGCGGGCAGAGACCCGTCTGCCTTCTGCCGAACCCGGATGGTTTGCCCGGAGGGCAGCCGGAAGTCCGCCCCGCGCGCCCCGCGCTCGACGAGCGGTAGGCCCCAGTCTTCGAAGTAGCGGATGCCAGCGTCAACGTCCTCGACGCCGTAAGCCAGCGATTCGATGCGCAAGATTGTCATGGGCACCCCCGGGGGTTTCACGATTATAAGTCCGGGTATCATTTCCGGCATGCGCCTGGTCCTCTGCATCGCCTCGCTGGTCGCGGCGGTTGTCCTGCCGCACGCCGTCCGGGCTCAACAGGCCGCCTGGCCGGCCCGTGTCGTGCGCATCATCGCCACCAGCCCGCCCGGGGGCTCCATCGATTTTCTCGCGCGCACGCTGGCCGAGGACTACGCCAGGGGCTTCGGGCAGCCGTTCATCGTGGAGAACCGGCCGGGCGCAAACGGAAACATCGGGGTGGACCTCGTGGTGAAAGCGCCGGCGGACGGTCACCTGCTGTTCGTGACTGCGCCCGGACCCTTCAGCATCAATCTCAAACTCTACGACTCGATGCCATTCAATCCCGCGACCGATCTCGAGCCGGTGGCGCTGCTGGCCGTGGCGCCGCTGCTGCTCGTTGTCCATCCGTCGGTGCCGGCGAAAGATCTGAAGCAGCTGCTGGCGTGGATGCGCGCGCAGCCCGGACAAGTGACCTACGCATCGCAGGCCGCGGGGGCGACCGGCCATCTCGCCATGGAGCTGCTGAAATCGGCCGCAGGCGTGGAAGCGACGCACGTGCCTTACCGGGGATCGGCGGCAGCGGCTACCATTGCCCTGATCACGGGCGAGGTTGCCATGAGCTTCGTCAACACCAGCACCGCCCTCGCGCAGGTGCGAGGCGGCAAGTTGCGGGCCATCGCGGTCGCCGAGCGGCGCCGCATCACGGCGGCGCCGGAGATCCCCACGCTGGATGAATCGGGATTGCGCGGGTTTGAGGCGACGCCCTGGCTCGGACTGGGGGTGCGCGCCGGGACACCGCGCGATATCGTGGAGCGGCTGAATGCCGCCGCGGCGCGCTCGCTCGAACGACCGGACGTGCTGGCGCGCATGGGAAACATCGGCATCGAGCCGCGCCCCATGAACCCGGAGCAATTCGCCGGTTTTGTGCGCGCGGAGACGGTGAAATGGGGAGATATCATTCGCCGGTCGGGGGCGAAGGCGGATTAGACTCGAGTGACGACTGACGGCTGACGACTGATGGCCGGGGGAGGCGCGTATGGCTGCGAAAAGCAAGCGCGGGGGGGCGTCGAAAACGATCCACGCAAGGCGTTTTCCTGGCGAAAGCGGGGAATACCGGGCGGCGCGCGACAGGCTGCTGCGAGAGGAGATGGAGCTGCGTCGCTCGATCGAGAAGGTCGCGGCATCGAGACGCAGGCTGCCTCCCGGGGGGCTCGTTCCCCAGGATTACCTGTTCGAGGAAGGCAGCGCCGATCTCGAGAGCCAGACCGTGCGCCAGGTCAGGATGTCGGAGCTGTTCCGCTCCGGCTGGACGAGCCTCGTCGTCTACAGCTTCATGTACGGCCCGAGAATGGAAGTGCCCTGCCCGATGTGCACCTCCATGCTCGACGGTCTGAACGGGAGCGCGCCGCATCTCGCACAACGCACCAACCTCGTCGTAGTTGCGAAATCGCCGATACACCGCATTCGCGCGTTCGCGCGCGGGCGGGGCTGGCGCAACCTGCGCCTGCTATCGTCGGCGGACAACAGCTACAACCGGGACTACCACGGCGAGGACGAGAAGGGCGCCCAGTGGCCGATGCTGAACGTGTTTGTGAAGCGCGACGGCGTCGTTCGCCACTTCTGGGCGAGCGAGCTCCTGTTTGCGCCGGCCGATCCCGGGCAGAACCCGCGCCACGTGGACCTGGCCTGGCCGCTGTGGAATGTCCTGGATTTCACGCCGGAGGGACGCGGGAAGGACTGGTATCCAAAGTTATCCTACGGATAAGCCGCCAGCCGCCAGTTGACAGTGCCTTGCGAAACAGGTTTTCCTACTGACGGCTGACAACTGACGGCTGACAACTCATGGCAATCGACTGGGCGCATTTCACTCCCTGGAGCTCGCTCGCCGGCGGCCTGATGATCGGCGCTGCCGTTGCGGCGTTCGTGCTGATCCACGGGCGCGTCGCGGGCATCAGCGGCATACTCGGTGGGCTGCTGCGTCCGGCGGGCCGGGACGTCGGTTGGAGGATTGCCTTCATGGTGGGACTGCTCGCGGCGCCTGCTTGCTACGGGCTGTTCACGCGACTTCCGGCCGCGACCATCGAAGCCGGCTTCCCGGTGATATTGCTGGCGGGAGCGCTCGTCGGCATCGGGACTCGCTACGGCGCGGGCTGCACCAGCGGCCACGGCGTCTGCGGGATCTCGCGGCTGTCTCCACGCTCGCTCGCGGCGACCGCCACGTTCATGGGCGCGGGGATCGTCACCGTGTTCGTCGTTCGCCACGTGCTGGCTTGAGGACGACATGGCTGCGCTGACCTCGTTCCTCATCGGCCTGCTCTTCGGCGCGGGGCTGATCGTGTCGGGGATGACCGACCCGTCCAAGATCATCGGCTTCCTCGACCTGGCCGGCGCCTGGGACCCGTCGCTCGCGTTCGTGATGGGCGGAGCGGTGCTCGTGGGCGCGGCCGGGTTTCGCCTCGCCGAGCGCCGGCCCACTTCCATGCTCGGGGGTCTGAGACAGCTCCCCGACACGCAAGGCATCGACAAGCGGCTGCTGCTGGGCAGCGCCATCTTCGGAGTGGGCTGGGGCCTTGCCGGCTTCTGCCCGGGCCCCGCCGTGGTGGCCTTCGGGTTGGGCTACGACAAGGCGGTGGTCTTCGTCATCGCGATGCTCGCCGGGATGTTGCTCTACGAGCTCACCGAGCGCCGGCGCATGGCGCGCGCCACTGACGAGTGACGCATGGCGAAGCGTGACGCGATGGGGCGCATTTCCAATGTATAGCGGTTCCTGGATCGAAATCACCGGCCGGCTGCTGCTGGTAGGGTTCTTTCTCGTTGCGGGGCTGCTCAACCTCACGCCCGCGCGGATCAAGGACCATATCGACCGCATGGCGGCGTTCGGGGTGCCGTTGCCGGCGGCGGCGTTCTGGATCGGCATCGGCCTCCAGTTTGCCGGCTGCGCATTGCTGCTGGCCGATTGGCACCCCGAGATCGGCGCCGGCTGCCTGATCGTATTCACCGTGGTGGCCAACGCCATCTTCCACCGCTACTGGCTGGCGCCGGACCCGGCGCGGCGCAATGTGACCCGCCTGCTGCTGCTCAACGGAATAGCGATACTGGGAGGGCTGTTCCTGCTTTTCGAGAGTGTGAAGTAGTTGGCGCAGGAAGGGGACCAGGACTGGTAATCTGTGGGCGTTTTCTTCAATGCCATCAACAGAAAAGCGAAAAAATGGGCGGTCAGAATTTCATAGTCAGCTATATCCAGGCGTGCACCAGCGGCAAGCTGCCATTTTCCGAATGCGGGCCGATCTGGCAGCTGTTCGTCATCGCGGCATTCCTCGTGGCCGCGATCGCGGCCTTTCTCGTGCTGAGATTGCGCCCGAGGGCGCGCGCGGAGTGATCGCAGCCCGGTAGCGGCACAGGACTGCAGCGACCCTGCCGTACTCCCCCACCACGCTTTCGCGGCGCGCGGATTCCTGCCGCGGGCGGCGGCGAATGGTATATTTACGACGACGCTCGCCGTCCGAGCTGCGCCAGCGCCCATGAAATCGTTCAAGGTCCTGCAGTTGAACATGCAGTTCGGACAGACGTGGGACGAGGCCGACCCCGATAACGCGCCGGTTGACCTCAGCCTTACGATAGAAGAAATACGCAGCCACGACGCCGACATCGTCCTGCTCCAGGAGGTGGAGCAGGCGCAACGCGGCGGCAGGCAGCCCGATCCCCCGCCCAATTACACCCGGCTGCGCCGCGAGCTGAAGGGCTACGACAGCTATTTCTCCTATCCGAGGGCCGATCCGCGGGAGCTTCCGTTCGGCATCGGTCTCGCGATCTTCTCCAAGACGCCACTGCGCGACGCGCGGCGGCGTGACCTGCCGTCGCCGCAGGTCGAGTTCGAATTCGACGGCAAGAAGACGACGCCCACCGACCGCCTGCTGATCAGCGCGAACACGGTCGTCGATGGACACGAGCTGCGCGTGTTCAACACACACCTGCTCGCGTTCTTCATGATCAACACGGAGACGCAGGACCACCCCGGGCAGCGGCGGCTCGTCATCGAGGCCCTGCGCGAGACGGACAGTCCGACCTTGCTCGGTGGTGATTTCAACGTGCTCAGCCACCACGCGCTGTCGCGCCAGTTCGCCGACGCCGGCTACCAGACTGTGCAAACGAAGCAACCGACCTGGCGCCGCGACCCCTACGTGCTCGACCACATCTTCTACAGCCGCCACTTGCGGCTGGTGCGCCATGCCGTGAGGCTGACGCATGCGTCCGACCATCACGTCCTGGTGGCGGAGTTCGAGTTTGCAAGGCAGTGAGGTAGTGAGGCAGTGAAGCAGTGAAGCCGGTGCCACGCCGGCGTGTTCATCACCACCTCACCGCATCACTTCATCACCTCCATCGCGCGCTAGGGCATACTATCCACATGGCACAAATCATCGGCGGCATCGGCACGTCCCACGTGCCCACGATCGCGATGGCGTACGACCGCGGCAAGCGCAACGACCCGGACTGGGCGCCGTTGTTCAAGGGCTACGAGCCGGTGGCGCGGTGGCTGGCCGAGCGCCGGCCCGACGTGCTCGTGTTCTTCTACAACGATCACGCGACGACGTTTTTCTTCGATCATTACCCGACTTTCGCGCTCGGCGTCGGCGCCGAGTACCGCATCGCCGACGAGGGCCTCGGGCCGCGCGCCGTGCCGCCGCTGAAGGGCCATCCCGCGCTCGCCCGCCACATGGCCGAGACCCTGGTGAACGAGGAGTTCGATATCTCGGTGTTCCAGGATCTGCCGATCGATCACGGCTGCCATTCACCGCTCACGATGTTCTGGCCACCGGCGCCCGACTGGCCGGGCCGCATCGTGCCGATCGAGATGAACGTGCTGCAGCATCCGTTGCCGACGCCGCTGCGCTGCTACAAGCTCGGCCAGGCGGTGCGCCGCGCGGTCGAGTCCTATCCCGAGGACCTGAAGGTGGTGGTGGTCGGCACCGGCGGGCTGTCGCACCAGCTGAACGGCGAGCGCGCGGGCTTCAACAACGAGGCATGGGACCGGGAGTTCCTCGACCTGATCGAGCGCGATCCGGGGCGGCTGACCCGGATGACCCACGCCGACTATATCCGGCTCGGCGGCACGGAAGGAGCGGAGGAGGTGATGTGGCTCGCGATGCGCGGGGCGCTCTCCGACCGCGCAAAGAAGATCCACCAGAACTACTATCTGCCGATGACGGCTACCATGGCCGTCGCGCTCTTCGAAGAGCCGGCGAAGAAGCATGGCGAACGGCGGACGGCGAATGGCGGAAGGAAAGCCCGGAGGGCCCGTTCCGGGAAGCGAAAGTGAGCCCCTTTCCCCCTTCGACTTTCGCCCTTCGACTTGGCTAGGCCGGGGTGCCCGTGGGCGACCGTCTGGCGGGGAAGGTGGTCATAGTCACCGGCGGCGGCCACGGCATAGGCAAGGCCTACGCGCTGGGACTGGCTCAGGAAGGCGCCAAGGTCGTGATCGCGGAGATCGACAGCCGCGCCGGCGAAACCGTCGCGATCGATCTCGGGCGCAAGGGCCACACCGCAATGGCGGTCCGCACCGACGTGGCGGACCGCGCGAGCGCCGAGGAGATGGCGCGCCGCGCGGTGGCGGCCTACGGCCGCATCGACGTGCTGGTCAACAACGCGGCGATCTTCGCCACCATCCCGATGTCGCGCGAGCCGTTCGACCGCATCGAGACCGACGAGTGGGACCGGATGATGGCCGTCAACCTGCGCGGCACCTGGCTTGCGTGCCGGGCGGTGATCCCCGACATGCGCAAGCGCGGCTACGGCAAGATCATCAACGTGAGCTCGGGCACGGCGCTCAAGGGATCGGCGAGCCGCATCCACTACGTGACCTCCAAGGCGGGGGTGCTCGGCTTCACGCGCACGCTGGCGCGCGAGGTGGGAAAGGACGGGATACGCGTGAATTGCGTCGTTCCGGGGAGCACCTTGTCGGAGGAGAACGCGGCCGAGGACGTGGTGCGCATGCGCACCGCCGCCGCGGACGAGCGCGCCCTGAAGCGCGTGCAGCGCCCGGAGGACCTGGTGGGCGCGGTGCTGTTCTTCGCTTCCGCCGACAGCGATTTCATCACCGGGCAATCGCTGGTGGTGGACGGCGGCGCCTTCATGCATTGAAGCGCGACGAGTGACGAGTGATGAGTGACGAAATGACAGTCCGAACGTCTCGATCCGCGTTGCTGATCGCGACACTCGTCCTGGGGCTGGGCTGCACGATCGCCGAGGCGCAGCAGTACCCGTCGCGCCCGATCCGGCTGCTGGTGCCCAACCCGCCCGGCGGCGCGACCGATAATCTCGCCCGCGTGATCGCACCCAAGCTGGGCGAGCTGCTCGGGCAAACGGTCGTAGTCGACAACCGTCCCGGTTCCAACGGCAATCTCTCGACCGAAGCCACCGTCAGGGCCACGCCCGACGGACATACGCTGCTGCTCGGCCAGGACAGCCAGATCGTCATCAGCCCGCATCTCTACCGCGGCCTGCCGTTCGACACGCTGAAGGACCTGACTCCGGTCGCCAGCCTGGTTTCCACGCAGATGCTGCTGGCGGTGATCCCGTCGATGCCGGT
>DATFVY010000072.1:0-2422 GCA_035259925.1 Burkholderiales bacterium | reverse complement strand
CGAGGCGCTGATGCGCGCCGCGCGAGCGCACAGCTTCGAGCGCACGGAGGGATACGTGCTCTCGTCCAACGTCCGCATGCTGGGCCTCGCCGCGCGGCTGGGATTCGCGCAGGTGGAAAGCCCGGAGGGCCCGACGGTGCGACTCGTGCGCAGGGAGCTTTCCGCCTTGCATGAGTGACGCCTTTCTCATGCAAAATAGCGATCGAGGGTGAGACGGATGAATAGAGGACAATCCCGTCCCCGCCGGAATGCGGCGCTGACCGTCCTGCTGCTGGCGGCCGGCGATGCAAGCGCGGCGTTCCTTTCCGGTGAGCTGCTCGACACGGCAGCCGACTGGGTCGCGATCATCGTGCTGATCGTCGTGCCGGTTGCGGCGATCGTGCTGTTCTGGCTGGTCCACATCCTTCCCGAGAAGATCGCGGAGAATCGCCACCACCCGCAGAAGGAATCCATCAAGGTCCTGTGCCTGCTTTCGCTGGTATTCGGCGGGATGCTGTGGCCGATCGCCTGGTTGTGGGCGTATACGCGGCCCGTACTCTTCAAGGGCGCTTACGGCGTGGAGAAGCACGAGTCCTACTTCGAGGAGATGGGTGAACGGGCCCGCGCCGGGCAGCTGCTGCGCGAGGAGATCGCTCACCTGAGAGAGGAGCTCGACGCGATGGCGGAGAGAGGCACGTTGCACCCGGCGCTGCGGAGCCTGCGCGCTGAGCTCGACGCGCTTCACGCGCGCGCGGCCGCCCGGGCGGAGGAAACCGCGTAATGGAAGCACTGCTGCTCGGTATCTATTCGTTCTTCGTCTGGCTTATCTTCATCAAGCTGAAGTGGCTGCCGTGGAACACCCAGACCCAGGTCACCGTTGCCATCATCCCGATCGTCGGGATGGCGATCCTGATACTGTTGCTGAACATCTTCGCGCCGTCCTCCACGGACGTGCGTGTTTTCAAGTACACCGTCCCGATCGTGTCGCAGGTCAAGGGACGCGTGATCGAGGTGCCGGTCGAGGAGGGCAACCGGCTGGTGAAGAAAGGCGACGTCCTGTTCAAGATCGACCCCGAGCCTTACCAGCTTGCCGTGAACGTTCTCGAAGCGCAGCTTGCCAACGCGGAGGGCTCGGCGAAGAAGCTGGGCGAGGAGCTGAACGCGGCCACGAGCCGTACCGCGGGCGTGCGCTCGCGGCTCGAGCTGGCGCGCAAGCGGGTCGAGCAGAACCGCGAGCTCACCAAGACCGGCGCCGGGGACCGCTTCGCGCTCGAGCAGGCCGAAGCCAATCTGGCGGAGCTGGAGGCCGAGAGAGCCGCAGCGCTGGCAAACGAGGGGCAGGTGCGCGCGCGGTTGAACGCCGTGGTGGGCAAGGGCAAGGACAGGACTCTGGCCGAGGTGGCCCAGATCCGCGCGCAGCTCGAGAACGCGCAGTGGGAGCTCGAGCAGACCGTGGTGGTTTCGCCGTGCGACTGCCACGTGATCAACCTGCAGCTACGGCCCGGAGCCTTCGTGGCCGGCATCCCGTTCAACGCCGTGATGACGCTGGTCGAGGCGCAGGGCCAGGTGGTCGCGCTCTACAACCAGAACGAGCTGCACCAGGTCGCGCCGGGCAACGAGGCTGAGTTCGCGCTCTACACCTACCCGGGCCGCATCATCAAGGGCAAGGTGGATTCAATCATCTGGGCGCAGGGGCAGGGCCAGTTGCCGCAGAGCGGAACGGTGCCCATGACCGGGGTGCTCACGCAGCCGCCCGGGCGTTACGCCGTCAAGTTCGACATCGCGGACCGCGACAAGGAGCTGTTCATGGCCGCCGGCGCGGCGGGCAATGCCGCGATCTACACCGAGCACCTCCACGCCATCCACATCATTCGCAAGGTGATCCTGCGCGTGGGGTCGTACATCAACTACCTGATCCTGAAACTGCACTGAGGCGAGGATGGGGCGCCGGATCGTTCTCATCGCCCTCATCGCCGCCGCCATCCCGGCGTGCGCGCTCAAGGCGCCCCCGAAGCCCGAGGACATCCGGCCGGAGGCGTTGCCGAACCTCAAGCTGCCGGCGGAGTGGACGGAGAAGGGTGGCGCGGCGGGGCCGGTCGTCAACGGCTGGGTGGCGGCGTTCAACGATCCGCGCCTGGAAGCGCTGGTGCGCGAGGCGATCGCCAACAATCCGGACCTGCGCGTGGCCGCCGCACGCGTCGAGCAGGCTGCTGCTTTCGTCAAGGCTTCCGGCGCGACGCTCTATCCCCAGGTCAACCTGCTGGCCCGCGGCGGCGGCGCGCTGAGCGGCGACTCGAGCGGCCTGGAAGGCGTCGGCGTGTTCGCGAGCTGGGAGCTCGATCTCTGGGGCCGGGTGCGCGCCGGACGGGAAGCCGCGCAGTTTCAATACCAGACCGCCGCCCTGGATGCCGAGTTCGCGCGGCAGTCGATTGCCGCGATGGTG
>DATFVY010000071.1:0-2372 GCA_035259925.1 Burkholderiales bacterium | reverse complement strand
CGAGCCCGCGGGCAGGACATACACGCCGTCGCGCAGCACGCCGCAGCCGCTTTCCTTCAACGCCCGCCAGACGCGCATCCGGATCGTCGAATTGCGTGCCGGCAAGCTCAGAACCAAGGCGTTCAATAGCGTCATGGTTGTTATAGTTATCACATGTCCGTGATAGACACAACGAAAAATCTCTTGACAACCGGTTTGGCCCGGAGTACGGTGCCGCTCCATGTAGGCCTCGGCTCGACGAAACTGGCAGCCGAGTTTCCTAGCCGGGTCTTGCAGACACCCGGTCCAGAAAGACGCTTCCGTCCAAGCGCTGCTCCTTCGGGAAAGGAGCGCTTATGTGGAACGGAAACGCAGTCGCGGTCAGGGCGTTCTTCCTGGCCGTCTCCGTCGGCTCGATTGGCGGATGCGACGTCGGTGTTGCACCGCCGCAGGCACCCAAGGCCGCAAGCGGTGCGCCGTACAGCGAGTCGCCCGACGTCCGGTACCAGGTGGACCCGGTACGCAACCGCGTCTGGTTCCTGAACCAGGATGGCGTGTTCGTCCATGACGTCGGGACTCGGCAGAAAGTCGCAGTGCCGCTTCCGGACTGGCTGTGGGTCGGCGCGGATTACAGCTGCCTGCCGGATCTCGCGCTCGGCCCCAATGGTGAAGCGGTGGTCACGAGCAACATCCTGCCGACGCTATGGCGGATCGATCCTGAAACTCTCGCTGTCAGCGTGCACCCGCTCGTCCTTGATGCGGACACGGACAAGGATGTCGGTTTTTCCGGGCTCGTCTATTCATCTGCACACCATGCGTTCTTCGCAGTGAGCGAGCCGCACGGCTCGCTCTGGAAGATCGACTCCCTTTTGACAAAGGCCGGGAAGATCTCCCTTTCCGCGCCGCTCCTCAACGCGTGCGGGCTCACGGTGCAATCGCGCGTCGCCCAGCGGAAAACATTGCGGCCAGCCGGGCTGTGCGCGCGCGGGCCGCAAGTCGACTGGGCAGTCGATTTCTCCCCGGACCAGCGCTCCGCCTACGTGAGAGCTACGCCGTGCGCGGATCAGTCGGACGCGCTGGCACTGAAGGGGGAATGAGCCGTGGCAAGGACCAGCACGGTTCTTCTCTCGCGCAGCGACGTGGAGCGCCTTCTTACGCCGGACGCATGCATCGCCGCGGTCGAAGACGCCTTCCGTGAGCATGCGCTCGGAAAGGTGCCGCCGCCGGGGATCCTCGGCCTGCACGCGGAGGAAGGCAGTTTTCACGTCAAGGCGGCGCTACTTACGACCGACCGGCAGTACTTCGCGGCGAAGCTCAACGCCAATTTCCCGAACAACGGTCCGCGCCACGGGCTACCGACCATCCAAGGCGTCGTCGTCCTGTGCGACGCGGCCAACGGGGCGCCGCTCGCGGTTCTGGACTCGATCGCGATCACGTTGCTGCGCACGGCAGCTGCGACGGCCGTCGCGGCGAAGTACCTGGCTCCCGAACGGTGCGAGGCAGCGTTGATCTGCGGCTGCGGTGCCCAGGCACCCGCGCAGTTGCGCGCCTTGCTGCGGGTACGCACGCCTAGGCATCTTCGTGTCTATGACCAGGATCGCGCAAAGGCTACCGCCTTCGCCGCCCGTCTCAGTGAGGAGTTGGCGATCGCAATCACGCCAGCCTCCGATCTGGCGCAGGCGGTTGCGGTCAGCGACATCATCATCACATGCACAACGGCGCGCCGCTATTTCCTTACGCGCGACATGCTGCGCGCCGGAACGTTCGTTGCCGCGGTGGGCGCCGACAACGAAACCAAGCAGGAAATCGACCCTCGCTTACTAGCGGAGGCCACCGTGGTGACCGACCTTACCGAGCAGGCTTGCGTGATCGGCGATCTGCACCATGCGATTGCAGCTGGAGTGATGTCGCGCGACGCCGTGCACGCCGAGCTTGGGGAAATCCTCATCGGCAGCAAGCGCGGGCGCAGCCGCGACGACGAGATCATCGTGTTCGATTCGACCGGCACCGGACTCCAGGACGTCGCCGCGGCGGTTGCGGCATACCGACGGGCGCTAGAGGAACGGGCCGGGACCCAAGTCCTTTTCAACGACTTCACTGAAGAATAACTAGTCATGCGCTATCAGCTCGAACAGGTCCTTCGCCGGCCCTTAATGCCCGTAAGCGCCACTCGCCTCGTACTTGGGGCGCGGGCGCTGCGCGCGTTTGGCGACGGCTTTGTAGCGGTTCTCCTGCCTGCCTACCTGCTGGCACTTGGACATAGTCAGGTGCAGGTCGGGCTTCTCAGCACGACAGCGCTCTTTGGCTCGGCGATCGCCACCCTCGCGGTCGGCCGCTGGGGGCACCGCTTCGCGCTGCGCCGCCTGCTGCTCGGTGCGGCCGTTTTGATGGTG
>DATFVY010000070.1:0-2744 GCA_035259925.1 Burkholderiales bacterium | reverse complement strand
TACCGCTTCGAGCAGGTCGAGCAGGCGCTCGAGAGCCGCGTCGGGGTTTTCCCCGGATGCGGCGGCGGCGATCGCAAGCGGCACCAGCCGGTCGAGCTGCGCCTGGCTCGCGGCCGGCATCTCGCGATAGCGGCCTCCGCCGCGCAGGCTCCTCAACCGCTGCTCCACGTCCTGCGGCTGGCGGAAACCGAGCGCCGCCAGCGCACCGATCGATTTCTGCGTGTCAGCCCCGTCGGCCCACAGATGCGCGAGCGCGTGCCCGCCTTCGGGCGATGCGGCGAAAATGTCCTGGAAATAGCGCGTGACGGCCGCGCGCTGCGCCGCGAGGGCGTCCGCGAGTGCGGCGTAGCTCTTGCATTCCATGGCCTCGGCGATGAGCGCCCGGTCGGCCTCCGACCGCGGCACGTCGTGGGTTTGCTGATCGTCGAGATACTGCAGGCGGTGCTCGAGCGCGCGCAGAAAGCCGTAGGCGCGCGTGAGCTCCACCACCGACGCTGCCGGGAGGAGGTTCTTCTGCGCCAGGACCGGCAGCACGGCCAGCGTCGGCCGCGCCCGCAGCTCGGGCTCGCGCCCGCCGCGGATGAGCTGGAAGACCTGGGCAATGAACTCGATCTCGCGGATGCCGCCTGGCCCGAGCTTGATGTTGTCCGCGATGTCGCGGCGCTCGACCTCGGTGCGGATCTGGCGGTGCAGGTCGCGCAGCGCCGCGATCGCGTTGTAGTCGAGGTGGCGGCGATAGACGAAGGGACGCACCAGCTCCATCAGCTCCGCGCCGCGGTCCCCGGTCAGCACTCTTGCCTTGATCCAGGCATAGCGCTCCCACTCGCGCCCTTGCGTGATGAAGTACGCCTGCAGGGCATCGAAGCTCGACACCAGCGGGCCGCCGTCCCCGTAGGGGCGCAGCCGCATGTCCACCCGGAACACGTGGCCATCCGCGGTGATCTCGGACAGCGCCGCGATCAGCCGCCGGCCGAGACGGGTGAAGTACTCCTGGTTGCTGATGGGGCGCGCGCCACGCGTCTCGCCATCCTCCGCATACGCGAAGACGAGGTCGATGTCGGAGGACACGTTGAGCTCCGCGCCGCCCAGCTTGCCCATCGCCACGACGTGCAGCTGCAGCTCCCGGCCGCTGTGCGCGCCGGAGGGACGGCCGTGCTGGGCCGCGAGTTGCTCGTCGAGCTGCGCCAGCGCCCGCGCCAGCGTGATCTCGGCGAGCGCAGTCACGGTCGCCATGACCTCCGCCAGCGAGGCGAGGCCGGAGAGGTCGCGGGCGATCGTCCGCAGCATCACGCGCCGCCGCAGGGCGCGCAGCTCGCGCTTGAGGCTGTCGTCGGTATCCGCCGGGAGGGCGGCGAGCGCCGCGCGCATCTCGTCGGCCGCGAACGGCCGCTCGATGCCGGAGTCCAATCCCAGGGAGGGGTCGGCTTCGAGCAGTCTCAGCACGTAGCGACTGAGGCGCGCCGCGCGTTCCAGACACGCGTCGGCGCGTGGCTCCCGACGCGCGTTATGAGATTCCATGACCGTTCACGCTAGCGCCGACCCAGGCGGGTCGAATAATGGGGAATTCGGGGTGCGCCGTACCTGTTCGCTTCTGACATTGTTCGGGACAGCAGCTGGGAACGACACTAGAATACGTAACGCCTTGACTCAATATCGCATTTTTTCCAGACCCAGGCAAAGATGATGACGCTCCCGGAAAGATTCGGGTGGCTGCGCATCAGCTCGCTTTGGGCTTACCGGATACTCACCGCGTTCGTGCTGGCGATCGGGCTCGCCTTCGCCGGCATGGTACTGGGGCTGCGCTACTGGATCCTGCCCAAGGTCGAGTCCTACCGCGAGGACATTGCCCGCATCGTGAGCGAGCGGGCGCGCCAGAAGGTCACGATCGGCAGCATCTCCGCCGGCTGGGACGGGCTGCGCCCGCAGCTCGTGCTGGAGCAGGTGACCGTCTACGACACGGCGGGCCGGCCGGCGCTCGAGCTCGCGCGCATAGACAATACCCTGTCGTGGACGTCGGTGCTGGCGCGCGAGCTGCGCTTCTACGCGCTGGATATCTACCGTCCCACGCTCAATATCCGGCGCGATGAGCGTGGGACCGTATCGATAGGCGGCATCGAGGTGGCGGCCGGCGAAGGCGGCGGCGGCGGTGGATTCGCGGAATGGCTGCTGCGCCAGCGCGACGTCGAGATCCACGACGCGACGATCATCTGGAACGACGAGCAGCGCAAGGCACCGCGCCTGGAGCTGAAAAACGTCTCCCTTCAGCTGTTCAATCGGAGCGGGCGGCATCGGTTCGGAGTGCGCGCGACGCCGCCCCGCGGCCTGGCGGCGCCACTCGACCTGCGCGGCGATGTCACGGGCGAATCGCTCAAGTCGCTCAACGACTGGAATGGCGAGCTGTTCCTGCAGCTCGACTATGTGGACATCGCGGCGTGGCGCACCTGGTTCCCGCTCCCCGTCCATTTCCCGCGCGGCACCGGCGCGCTGCGTGCCTGGCTGACGTTCAGCCGTGACCGGCTGGTGAACGCCGTCGCCGACGTGCGGCTGGCGAACGTCCTGACGCGCCTCGGGGAGGAGTTGCCGCAGCTCGACCTCAGGGAGCTGGGCGGCCGGGTCGGGTGGAAGCAATCGGGTGGGGACTTCGAAGTCTCGACCTCGCAGCTGCGGCTGACCACCAACGACGGCATCAAGGTTCCCCCGACGGACTTCGCGCTGCGCTTCATCTCCGGCGACGAGCGCCGGCC
>DATFVY010000069.1:0-5470 GCA_035259925.1 Burkholderiales bacterium | reverse complement strand
CGAGGTCAGGATGATGTCCCCCGGCCGCAGGTCTTCCTGCCGCGCCAGGACCCGGTCACCATCGAGTGTAAGGGACGACTTGCGGAACTGCACGACGTGCCGCCCCGAAGCGCTGTCCGGATCACCGGACGTCGATGGAGTCTCCACATGGACCAGGGTCGCGCAACCCTGGAGCAAGACGATCAGGGATCCCAACCCCATCCAGCGTTTCATGGCACACCCCTCTTGAGGAGGATGTGCCACAGAAGCTATCCATGGAGCGGGCGTGAAGAAAGCACGCTGCGCCAGGTAGCGCTAATCGCTACCCCGGGTAGCAGCAAGTGATACGCCCGCCCTGTTCCGCTGCCCCGGCGTCACCTGTGGTGCGAAGTCATGTAGCGCAGCCGGTCCGCCAACGCCCTCAGCAGCGACACGGCAAACGCGGGGTTGCTTTTCACCGTGCTCAGAAAGTCGCTGCGATTGACAGACAGGAGCGAGCAGTCGGTCTCGGCGAGCGCGCTGGCGGCGCGTGGAGACTGATCGACCAGGGCCATTTCGCCAAAAACACCCCCCGGCCCGACTCTCTCGACGACCTTGGACTTGATGGAAATCGCGACGCGCCCCTCGAGCACGATGTACATGAATACGCCCTGCTCGCCTTCGCTCATGATGACCTTGTTCTGCGGCGTATGCTGCGGGGGGCGGTGCTGAAGCTTTGCCAGGATCTGCGCCAGCAGCTTCTCGTCGAAGACCCTTCGCTCGTGCCATTTTTCCGCCGTCGCCAGGTTCCTGCTCACGAGCGCGGCGGTCAATCGCAGGCGGTTGATCATGATGTTCATGAGCATGAGCGCGAATTCCGGCGCCGTGTTCTGTATCGCGTCCTGGAATTGCCTCGTGTCGAGCGACAGCGCGCGGCAGGCCGTCTTGCCGACGGCCGTGGCGCTGCGGGGCAGCTGGCTGATCGCGGCCATCTCGCCGAAGATCTCACCGGCCTTGACGACGTCGAGCGCCTTCTTGCCCCGGATCAGGCTGACCTGGCCCTCCACCAGCAGGTACATCTTGTCGCTGTTCTGATTCTCGGCGAAGAATTGCCCGCCCTGCGGCATGAGCTCCACCTTGCCCTTGGCCTCGAAGCATCTCCGCGCGACCCCGGGGTCGTAGATCTCGCTCTTGGCGGGCCGGCTGGTGAAATCGAGGTCTTCCATGGCGCGTGATGGGTGACAGGTGATGGGTGGGTGCAGTTTACTTGTACTTGGAGATCATAAACCGGAGCCGGTGCGCCAGGGCCCTCAGCAGCGACATCGTGAATCCGGGCTTGGTCTTGACCAGCTCCATGAGCTCGTTGCGGTTGATCTGGAGCAGGGAGCATTCGGTATCGGCGGTGGCGGTCGCGACGCGGGGTTTCTGGTTGACCAGCGCCAATTCGCCGAAGATGCCGCCCGGCCCCACCTTCTCCACGATCTTGCCTTCGATGGAAATCGCCACCGCGCCCTCCAGCACCAGGTAGGCGAACATCCCCTTGTCCCCCTCCTTCATTATGACCTTCTTTGCGGGATGGGAAACCGGGGCCTTGTCTTCGAACTGGCGCCGCAGGTCGGCCAGAACCCTGGTGTCGAACACGGCCGCGCGGTTCCACCGGTCCTTGTCCGACAGGGCCCCGCCCTTGGTCAGCGTGGCAACGGTCTCGAGCAGGCGGGCGATGATGATGTTCATCAGCATGAGGGCGAATTGCGGCGCCTTCGCCGCCGCCGCCTGGAACTGCGCCTCGTCGAGGGAGATGACCTTGCAGTCGGTGTGCGCGACCGCGGTCGCCGAATGGGGAAGCTGGCTTATCGTGGCCATCTCGCCGAAGATCTCGCCCTTGCCGATGGTGGCGATAGGCTTCTTGCGCACGCTCAGGGCGACCTCGCCCTCGAGCAGCAGGTACATGCGCGAGGGTTCCGGCATGATGCCGGTGTGCCCGCCCTCCTCCACGTGTATGGTCTTGCCCTGCTCGAAGCTCTCCGCCTTCCCGCCGGTCTTGAAAAACTCCAGCGCGACGTTCGGCTCGTAGAGGGCGCTTTGTGTCGGCCGGATCAGCTTCTGGTCCTGTCCTTCCTTCTGCAGCTCGAGTTCCATGCTCGCTCCTTGCCTGGCAATGATGGGACCTTTATTCCTTTTTTTTCACTTCCGCGCTCACCCGTCCCCTGGCAAGGGTGATTGAAACATTCTCTCCGACCGCGAGCCGCGAGGCGTCGCGCACGATGCCCCCGGCGGCTTCGGTGATGCTGTAGCCGCGCTCGAGCACCGCCTGCGGATTCATGTGCTGCACGTGGGCGTCGAGACGCGCGAGCAGCGACGCCGTGATATCCAGCCGGCGCCGCCCGCCTTCCCGCAGCCGCCGCGCCAGCTCCGCCGCCTCCGATCGCATGTCCTCCAGCCCGCGCTCCCACGCGCCGAAGAAGCGCTTCGCGATATGCCGCAGCTCGCTCAACTGGCCGCGGATCTTCTCTCCCGGGTGCACCAGTCGGCGCGACAGGTAGTCGAGGCGCTGCATGCGATCCTCGAGCACGCGCGTGGCTACGCGCAGCAGCCGGCGGGCGGAGTGGGCCAGCAGCTGCGACATCTCCTCGCGGCTTGGGCACGCCATTTCGGCGGCGGCGGTCGGCGTCGGCGCGCGCCGGTCTGCGGCGAAGTCGGCAATGGTGAAATCGGTCTCGTGCCCCACGCCGCTCACGACCGGTACGGGACATGCCACGATGGCGCGTGCGACGATTTCCTCGTTGAACGCCCACAAGTCCTCGATGCTGCCGCCGCCGCGGCACACGATCAGCACGTCGCACTCCCGCCGCGCGCCCGCCAGCGCGATGGCGGCCGCTATCCGCTCGGCCGCGCCCTCACCCTGAACCGGCGCGGGATACAGGATCGCCGGCAGGCGCGGCATGCGCCGGCGCAACGTGGTCAGCACGTCGCGCAGCGCTGCGGCCTGCGGCGACGTCACCACGCCGATCGCCCGCGGAAAGCGCGCGAGCGGCCGCTTGCGCTCGGTGTCGAACAGGCCTTCCTTGCCCAGCTTCGCCTTCAGGCGCTCGAACGCCTCGTAGAGCGCGCCGAGGCCGGCGCGGCGCATGACTTCCACGTTGAGCTGGAATTTGCCGCGCGCCTCGTAGAGGGTAGCGAGCGCGCGCACCTCCACCTGCGCGCCGTCCCTGGGCATCCATCCGAGCAACTGCAAGCGGTTGCGGAACATCACGCAATCCACCTGCGCCTGCGCGTCCTTGAGGGTGAAATAGCAGTGGCCCAGGTCGGAGCGCTTGCAGTTGGAGACCTCGCCCGCGATCCACATCAGCGGCAGGCCGCGCTCCAGCGCTTCGCGCGCCATGCGGTTGAGGTCGCTGACCGAAATGACTTGCGGCTGCGGCAGCGTGTTGTCAGGCATGGCCGGATTCTACTGAAGGGGTGGGGGCATAGGAGAAAAATCCTGCCGAATTCAGGGCTTACACGCGGCAGCGCCGCGCTGCCCCGTCCACAGCCGTCCACTCCCGCCATGGCGAGGCGCCGGGATTCGGCCCGCTCCAGCAGCCGCAATCAACCCCTTGAATTTACTCCCCTATACCGCGCACCTGGCGCGGCTCTCCCTGGCTGCGACACCCGCCCGCCCGCCCACCGCCGCGGGCTGTCTACAGGGTATGCACAGGGTTATCACATTCTTATCCACAGGATAAGCGGAAAACGAGGAAAAATTTCCTGCGGCGTTGGACTTGGAAAAATGTCCTGATGCAGTGCGTGAAAGTACGGTTGCTGAAAATTCATCGGAAAGATAAAGTGACGGCCAATCCAAGAAAAAAGCCGGGGGCACGAGGCTTGTTCGCACTCATCGAAGCTGCAGGCTGGCCGATCTGGTTCCTGATCGTCGCTTCGGTCGTCGCGCTGGCCATCATCGGTGAGCGGCTGTGGACGCTGCGGGAGGCCCTCGTCATGCCCCGCAACCTGCTCGCCGAGGTGGTGCACGAGTACCGCCAGAACGGCGCATCGTCGCAGCTGGTCGCCCGCCTCGCGCGAAGCTCGCCCCTCGGGCAGATCTTCGCCGCCGGCCTGAGAAACGCCAGGAGCCCGGCCCCCATCATCAAGGAAGCCATCGAGGAGTCCGGCCGCGCCGTAGCAATCGAGCTCGAGCGCTTCCTCGTGAGCCTGGGCACGATAGCCGCCATCTCCCCGCTGCTCGGCCTGTTCGGGACGGTCGTGGGCATGATCGAGATCTTCGGCGCGCAGACGCCGACCGGCACCAACCCGCTGGTGCTGGCGCACGGCATCTCGATCGCGCTCTACAACACCGCCTTCGGGCTGGTGGTGGCGGTGCCGGCCATGATCTTCTACCGCTATTTCCGCGCCAGGGTCGACGAAATGCTGGTGGACATGGAGATGCAGGCCATCAAGCTGGTGGAAATCATTCACGGCGAGCGCCAGGCGTGAGATTCCGCCCGCGCGCGTACCGCGAGGAGCCGGAGATCAACTTCATACCGTTGATCGACGTGCTGCTGGTGATCCTGATCTTCCTGATGGTCACCACCACCTACTCGCGCTTCGCCGAGCTGCAGATCAACCTGCCGACCGCGGACGCCACCAGCCAGCCGGAGAGGTCGAGCCAGATCGACGTGGTGGTGGACTCCAAGGGACGCTACCTCGTCAACCGCAGAACCGTCTCGTTCAGTAATTCCGTCGCCTTCAGCGCCGAGTTGCGCAAGGCCGCCGGCAACGCGAAGGATCCCGTGATCGTGATCACCGCCGACGCCAACGCGCCCCACCAGTCCGTGATCAACATCATGGAAGGCGCGCGCATCGCGGGTTACGGGAAGATCACCTTTACCACCCAGGCAGGGAAGAAGTGACGGCTGACGACTGACGGCTGACGTACGCATGGCGACCCCCTCGTCAGTCATCAGTCATCAGTCGTCACGAGTCGGTTGAATGGCCTGGATCGAGCGCCACTGGCAGAGCGTCACCCCCGTTTCCGCGCTGCTCTATCCCGCGAGCCTCGTTTTCGGCGCGGTGACGGCGGTGCGCCGCGCGGCGTATCGCGCCGGCATTCTCGCTGCTTCGGGCCTGCCCGTGCCGGTCATCGTCGTCGGCAATATCACCGTCGGGGGTACGGGCAAGACGCCGCTGGTGCTATGGCTTGCGCACTTTCTGCGCCGCCGCGGCCGCACGCCGGGCATCGTGAGCCGGGGCTACGGCGGCAAGGAAGGCGCGCCGCGGCGGGTGCTGCCTGACTCCGATCCGGTGGTCGTGGGCGACGAGGCGGTCCTGCTCGCGCGCCGCAGCGGAGGGGAGGTCTGGGTCGGCGCGGACCGCACTGCGGCTGCCCGGGCATTGCTGGCGGCGCAGCCCGGCTGCGACGTGGTCGTGAGCGATGACGGGTTGCAGCACTACGCGCTGGAGCGCAGCATCGAGATCGCCGTAGTGGAAGCCGAGCGCGGCTTCGGCAACGGCTGGCTGCTGCCGGCGGGGCCGC
>DATFVY010000068.1:0-5247 GCA_035259925.1 Burkholderiales bacterium | reverse complement strand
GCCCAGAACTGCTCGATCGCCTGCTGCAGGCCGGGTTGCACGCAGATCGTGGTCTCCGGCGGCAGGTAGCCGGTGATGGTTGCCGTGCCGTCGAAGAACAACGGCAGGTAGTACTCGATGCCGGGCGACGGGATGCCTTTGGAGATGTCCTTGTAGACGGCGCTCCGCGAAGGGTCGCCCTCGATCTTCTCCCGGAAATTGCGGCGGAACCGCGTCTGCCCGTCCTCGTCGAGCGGGAACTCGCGCGCGGGCAGGAGCCGCACCTCGTTCACCTTGTAGATCGAGCGCTGGCTGTCCACGTCGAAGCTGCGAATGCTGTCGACGCGGTCGTCGTCGAGCTCGATGCGGTAGGGCAGGGTGCTGCCGGTGGGAAAGAGGTCGATCAATCCACCGCGCACGCAGTACTCGCCGGGCGCCATCACCTGCGTCACGTGCGCGTAGCCGGCGGTTACGAGCTGGGTGCGCAACTCCGCGGGCGCGAGCCGCTCGCCCTGCCTGAAGTGGAACGAGCGGGCGGCGAGGTACTCGACGGGCGGAAGCCGGTAGAGTGCCGTGGTGACGGGCACGATCACCGCGTCGAACGCGCGCTGCATCAGCTGGTAGAGCGTGGCGAGGCGCGTCGAGACCAGGTCCTGGTGCGGCGAGAGCTGGTCGTAGGGGAGAGTCTCCCAGTCGGGAAAGAGATGGACTTTCAGGCCGGGACTGAAGAAAGCCAGCTCTTCCAGGTAACGCTGTGCCTCCTGCGCGGTGGCGGTAAAGACCGCCAGCGGGCGGCCCGGGAGCGCGAGCCCTGACAGCAGCAGGGAGTCGGCCGAGCCGTGCAGGGGCGGCGTACGTACACGGCTCCCCGCCGCAGGTATCTGGGTAGGGATGATCATGAAAAAGGCCGTTATTATACCGGCACTTATCGCGTCACTTCGTGACGGGTGACGGGTGATGAGTGACGAGTGACGGGCTCCCAACCCGTTTTCAAGGAGCTGAAGAATGCAAAGCAAGTACGACCTCATCGTGATCGGCGGCGGCAGCGGGGGCATCGCGATGGCGAATCGCGCCGCCTCGTACGGAGCGAAAGTGGCGCTGATCGAGTCCGGACGGCTCGGCGGCACGTGCGTCAACGTTGGATGCGTGCCGAAGAAGATCATGTGGAACGCCGCCTCGATTGCGCACGTCTTCCACGAGGCCGGGGATTACGGCTTTTCCGCGCGCGTCGAGCACTTCGAGTGGGCGTCCCTCAAGAAGAGTCGCGACGACTACGTCGCCTGGCTCAATGGTCGCTACCAGGCGGGATTGGAGAAGAGTGGTGTCGAGTGGCTGCGCGGGCGCGCCCACTTCGTGGGGCCGCGCGCGGTCGCGGTCGAAGGCGCGCGGATCGAGGCGCCGCACGTTGCCATCGCCACCGGCGGCAGGCCCATAGTCCCGGCCTTGAAGGGGGCCGGGCTCGGCATCACCTCGGACGGGTTCTTCGAGCTGGCGCGGCAGCCCAGGCGCGTCGCCATTGTCGGCGCGGGCTACGTTGCCGTGGAGCTTGCCGGGGTATTTCGCGCGCTGGGATCGGAAGTCGTCCTGCTCGTGCGGCGCACGGGCGTGCTGATGAGCTTCGACGAGCTGCTGCGCGAGGCGGTGATGCGCGAGATGGCGGCCGATGGCATCGAGATCCACACCAATACGCACGTGCGGGAAGCGCTGCGCGACGGCGCGGGAATCACGCTGGACTGCGTCGAAGGCCTCAAGGTCACCGGGCTCGACTGCGTGCTGTGGGCCGTCGGGCGCGAGCCGAACGTGTATGGGCTGGACCTCGCCGCGGCCGGGGTCAAGGTCGACCCGGCGCGGCATGTCGTCACCGATGAAATGCAGAACACCAGCACACCCGGCATCTATGGCGTGGGCGACGTGACCGGAAGACAGGCGCTGACGCCGGTCGCCATCGCGGCCGGCCGCCGCCTCGCCGACCGCCTGTTCGGCGGACAACCCGGGCGCAAGCTCGCCTACGAAAACATCCCGACGGTGATCTTCAGTCATCCGCCGCTCGGCACCGTCGGCTTGACGGAAGCCGAGGCGCGCAGCCGCCACGGTGACGCGGTGAAAGTCTACAAGACCGAATTCACGCCGCTATTTCATGCCTTCACCCGGCGCAAGCCGAAGGCGGTGATGAAGCTGGTGACGGCGGGCAGCGAGGAAAAGATCGTGGGCGCCCATGTGTTCGGGCCGGGGGCCGACGAGATGCTCCAGGGCTTCGCCGTGGCGGTGCGCATGGGCGCGACCAAGCGCGATTTCGACGATACCGTTGCTATCCATCCGACCAGCGCGGAAGAGCTGGTCACGATGCGCTAGCAGCTGCAGCTATCCAATAGCCGTAAAGACGCCAGGGCGCGAAGCAGCTGAATAAGCACTATGTATTGGATACATCCCTGAGGAATGACTCGGCGTCTCTGCGACTCTGCGGCTAATCCGAGATGGAGCTCACGCCCATTTCAGGCCGAGGGTGCGCACGACCAGGATGGCCGTGAACGGTATCAATAACCCAAGGACGATCACCGTGAGCAACAGGTCGCCGAGCTGGCTGTAGTCCGCCGCTACCTTGACGGCGCCGGTCGCGGCGTCCCTGACCTCGCGCTCCACGACGAAGACCTGGTTGAGGTACTTGGTACCGAGCTGCGCTGCGGACAATGCCAGGTTGGTAAAGGAGGCCATGACGGCGAAGTAGGTGGCCTTGAGATTCGCCGGTGCTGAATTCGCGATCCAGGCCAGCACCGGGATCATCGAAACCTGTCCGAGCGGAGAAGCGAGTGCCGTGTTGGCGAACGCGATGAAGCGCGCGTCCACCATGCCGCCGGTGGCGGCTGCGGTCCACTCGTGCAAGCCGTAGTAGAGTCCGAGGATGGGCAGCGACAGCACCGCTCCCAGGATCGCGAGAAAGCCCACGACGTAGGCGATCGAGTTCACTGCCATGAAGCGCCGGAAGATGAACATTCCGACCAGCGTCATCACGCTGGTAAGCAATTCCAGCACCGCCAGGAACTGCCCATCGAACTTCAGCACGTCGATCTCCCACCAGTTCACACTCTCGCCGGGAAGAGGGGCGGCACGGAAGGCGAATACCACCGCGAGGGTACCGATGAGCGTCGCGCGGGCTGCAGGTTCCAGCTCGCGCGTGAGCTTGGCGATCAGGTAGGCGATGATGGCGAAGGATCCGGCGAAGATGATCTCCTGGTTGTAGGGAACGCGGCTAAAGCCCATCCCGATGGTAAAGACGACGAAAACCAGGCTGCCGCCCAGGATCCACCAGTTGGCCGCGGTGGGCTCATCGTGTTGCGACAGGAGTCTTCGAGCCTCGGCCGGATTGACTCCTTGCGCTGCCAGGCGCCGCGCGTCCCGGTGCCTGAGAAAGAAAGCGAACACCACCCCGGCAATGGAGATCAGGGGAATGCCCATCGCGATCAGGTAAATGCGCCGGTAGACGTCGGCCTTTTCCGCTGGCGCAAGCCCCTCGACGTCCGCGAACACGTAGAGATTCACCGCCGCAACCACGGCGAAACCCCCGATGACGGCCATCCGCCCCAGGGTCTGCATGGTGGTGTTCATGAGCTTGCGCGCGTCCGGGTCCAGCGGACGACCGCGCGCATCCACGCGCGGCACTGCTTCGACGGTCATCGCGTCCGCCACCACGTCCTGGACGACGAAGCCGGCGGGCGAGAGCAGGGTGCTCAGCACGAACCACGCCTCGGCGGACATCACCGCGGACATGGCCGCGCGGTCGGTGAGAAGCCCCACCATGATCAGGTAGCTCGCGGCGATCAGGCCGGCGCCGAGGAACACCAGCCAGCTCTTCCAGCGCCAGATGAGGTCCACCACGTGACCGATCGGCATCTTGAGCACGAACGGGAGAGCGGCCCAGAAGCCGAGTGCCGCGAGGAAGGCCGCGGACAGGTCGAGGTACTCCTTGACGAAGAAAATGCCGACGATGCTGGTAACGCCCTGGAAGCCGAAGGCCAGGTACACCATCAGCGGCGGCAGGTAGGAAAGCCGCAACTCCCTCCCCAACGCAAGGACGTTGACGTCTATCCAGCGCAGCAGTCCCGCGAGCATCGGGGCATTCTAGCCGCAATCCCGCGGGGCTATTTTGCGGCTGCTGTACGCGAAAACCCCGCGCACCTGGTCCGCAGACCACGGTGCGCGGGATGAAGTGTTTCGACCCGCCTTGGGGGCGGGAGTACGACTTTACTGGCGCTTCATCGGCGAGGAGCCGGTGGACGATCCACCAGCACTGCCGCTGAGCTCCTCGGCGGAAAGCTGTCCATCACCATTCTTGTCGAGTTCCTTGAAGCGCGAGCTGAGCTCGGACGACGCCTTCGCTTCTTCGCGCGAAATGAGCCCGTCGCGGTTGGTGTCGAGCCGGGCCGTTCCCGGTTGCATCCCGCTGCTGCCCGCCCCGGTGCCGCCCTGCGGCGCCGGCGTCGGACTCGATGCGCCGGGACGCTGCTGCTGGTCCGGCTTCGTCGTTCCCTGGGCGTACGCGCCCAGCGGGAACGCCGCTGCGAGCGCGATTGCGATCAACTTGGTTCTCATGCGGTCACTCCTTTCGAAAAGGTTGAACAGACCTGACCGAGAAGATCAGGTATAAGCCCGTTGTCGCAATCATCGTGCCACTCCGTTTTTCCCACCAGATTCAGCCGGTTGTAAAAACGTCCAATGCGCCCGCAGACCGGCCGGTTGTCGGGCAGCGCCGACGCCGCAGGGGCCCCGTGCCGTAAGTCAAGAAATATTCAGACGAAACCGCTGTCGCGGTTGACCGACAGTGCGGTCCGGCGCAGCTCGTCAGGACGGCTGCGTGTTGGCCAGCCGTACCGGCACGCGGCGCGGGCCGAAGGCCTTGCGGAAAGTCTCGTAGCGCCCGGCGATCGCGGTGCCGCAGTGCGGGCAATCCCCGTCCGGCCGGACGTAGTAGGTGAGGATGCGATACCAGTCGCGCACGATGAGCGCCTTGCGGCAGCCCGGGCAGTAGGTCGTGCCGCCCTCGGAATCATGCACGTTGCCGGTGTAGACATAGTGCAGCCCCTCGGCGACGGCAATTTCGCGCGCACGGCGCAACGTTTCGGGAGGGGTGTGGGGAATGTCGGTCATCTTGTAGTCGGGATGGAACGCGGTGAAGTGCAGGGGCACGTCAGGCCCCAGCTCTTTCATGATCCACTTCGACTCGGCCTCGATCTCCTCGCTCGAATCGTTCTTGCCGGGGATGAGCAGGGTCGT
>DATFVY010000067.1:0-5997 GCA_035259925.1 Burkholderiales bacterium | reverse complement strand
ATCGAGAAGGGGCTCGGCCAGATTCGCGCGGAGATCGCGGCCGGCAACTTCCCATGGTCCGACGCGCTCGAGGACGTGCACACCAACATCGAGCGGCGCCTGACCGAGCTGGTCGGCGAGCCGGGCAAGCGGCTGCACACGGCCCGCTCCCGCAACGACCAGGTCGCGACCGATGTGCGCCTGTTCCTGCGCGCCGCCATCGACGAGGCCGCCGCCCACGTCAGGGCGCTGCAGCGGGCGCTGCTCGACCTTGCCGACGCCCACGCCGAGACGGTGATGCCCGGCTACACGCACCTGCAGGTCGCGCAGCCGGTGTCCTTCGGCCACCACCTGCTCGCCTACTTCGAGATGCTCGCGCGCGACGCGCAGCGGCTCGCCGATTGCCGCAGGCGGCTGAACCGGCTGCCCCTCGGCGCCGCGGCGCTTGCCGGCACGTCGTTTCCGATCGATCGCCTGATGGTCGCGAAGGATCTCGGCTTCGACGGCGTGTGCGAGAACTCGATCGATGCCGTGTCTGATCGCGATTTCGCCATCGAGTACTGCGCCTGCGCCGCGCTCGCCATGACGCATCTCTCGCGCCTGTGCGAGGAGCTCATCGTCTGGTCGAATCCGCGCTTCGGCTTCGTCGAGATCGCCGACGGCTTTTCCACCGGCTCCTCGATCATGCCGCAGAAGAAAAACCCCGACGTCGCGGAACTGGTTCGCGGCAAGAGCGGGCGCGTCACCGGCCACCTGGTCGCGCTGCTGACGCTGATGAAGGGACAGCCGCTCGCCTATAACCGGGACAACCAGGAAGACAAGGAGCCGCTGTTCGACACGGTGGACACGCTCAACGCGAGCCTGGCCGTGCTCGCAGAAATGCTGCCGGGCATCAAGATCAATCGCGAGGCGATGGCGGCCGCCGCCCGGCAGGGTCATGCGACTGCCACCGATCTGGCCGAATACCTGGTGCGCAAGGGCGTGCCGTTCCGCGAGGCGCACGAGGCGGTGGCGCAGGCGGTGCGCTTTGCCGAGTCGCGTGGCTGCGAGCTGGCCGAGCTCAAGCTCGCCGAACTGCAGCGCTTTTCGTCCAAGATCGGCAAGGACGTGCACGCCGCGCTAACGCTCGAAGGCTCGCTCAAGAGCCGCAGCCACCTCGGCGGCACTGCGCCGGTGCGCGTCAAGGCTGCCATCGCCAAAGCCCGCAAATCGCTCGGCTAGGGCCTGCCCTGGCGGCTGGCGGCCGACTACTGCTGGCGGCGAAACTGCATGGACCCCTGGAGGGACGTCGAGCGCTCGATCCGCGAGGCGTCGGGCACCGCTTTCGCCGTCGCATCCCGGTCCAGCGTCGGAGGCGGCTGCATCAACGAGTGCTTTCGGCTGCGCGGAGGCGGCCGCGAGTACTTCGTCAAACTCAATTCCGCAGCCAGCGCCGACATGTTTTCCGCTGAGGCGGCGGGGCTCGAGGAGATCGCGCGCAGCTGCACCGTGCGCGCGCCGCAGCCGCTCTGCCACGGTGCCAACGCGACGGCCAGCTGGCTGGTGCTCGAGCACCTCGAGCTGCGGGCCGGCACCGACATCAGCATGCGCGAATTGGGGCGGCAGCTCGCCGGCATGCACCGTGTCACCGCGCGCGAGCACGGCTGGAAGCGCGACAACACCATCGGCGCGACACCACAGGTCAACATGCGGTCGGCCGACTGGATCCAGTTCTGGCGCGACCACCGGCTCGGGTTCCAGCTCCGGCTCGCCGCCTCCAAGGGTCACGGCGGACGGCTGGCCGCGGACGGAAATCGCCTGCTGGAGAAGCTGCCCGCGTTCTTCTCAGGCCACGAGCCCGTGCCCTCGCTGCTGCACGGGGACTTGTGGTCGGGCAATGCCGCGGCGACGGACCGCGGCGAGCCGGTGATTTTCGACCCGGCGGTGTACTACGGAGACCGTGAAGCGGACCTCGCCATGACCGAGCTGTTCGGCGGCTTCCCGCCGGCCTTCTACGAAGCCTACCGCGACGCGTATCCCCTCGATGCAGGCTACGCGGTGCGCAAGCAGCTCTACAACCTGTACCATGTGTTGAACCACCTCAACCTGTTCGGCGGCGGCTATCGCGCGCAGGCCGAGCGCATGATCGCGCAGCTGCTCGCTGAAGCTTGAGTGACGAGGTGACGAAGTGACGGCCGGGACCTGGGCCGCGCGACGCAGTTCCTTCGTCACTGCCTCACCGCTTCACTGCTTCACCGGGACCGAGGCGGCGCGGCGCTGCCGCGCACGACGAGCTCGACTGGGAGCTCGGTGCGAGCCGGCGCTTCTCTCCCGGCAAACCGCGCCAAGAGATTCTGCGCGGCATGGCAGCCCAGTTCCGCCGTCGGGAAGTGCACAGTGGTGAGGCCCGGCGTCACCACGGCGGCCATTTCCAGGTCGTCGAATCCCGTCACCGAAACTTGCTGCGGCACCGCGAGCCCCGCCGACTGGCACTCGGCAAGAGCGCCGATGGCGAGCACGTCGTTGCCGCAGACGACCGCCGTCGCGCGCGGCAGAGCGCTCAGCACTTCGTGCAATCCCTCGCGCCCGGCCGGCAGCGTGTACGGTTTTTCCACCACCCGATCCGGTCGCAGGCTGATACCCGCCGCGGCGAGCGCTTCCCGCACGCCCTCGAGCCGTTCCCCCGCGCGCTCGTTGCCTTCCGTGATGCCCGAGATCATCGCGAACTCGCGGTGGCCCAGCTCCAGCAGGTAGCGCGTCATGCGGATCGCTGCCGCGCGGTTGTCGAAGCCCACGCAGGGATGCTTCCCGCTCGTATCGAGCGCCCACGTCAGCACATAAGGAAGATGGTGCGTTTCCATCATTTGAAACACGCTCGGATGGTGGCTCGTCCCGAGCAGCACCAGGCCGTCGACTCCGCGCTCGATCAGCGCCTGCGTCATACGGGCTTCGGCCGCCGCATCGAATTCGTGGCAGGCCAGCAGCAGCGTATACCCGGCCTCATCCAACGTTTTCTGCAGCGCATGCGTGGTGTTGGCGAAGATGGCATGGTCGAGCGTGGGGATGACGGCGCCGACCGTGCGCGTGCGCCTCGAAGCCAGCGCCCGGGCAGCGCCATGCGCGACGTAACCGAGCGCCTGGACCGCCTGGCGTATGCGCGCGGCAGTAGCCGCCTTGACCTTGTCCGGCTGGGTCAGCGCGCGGGAAACGGTGGCTGTGGAAACGCGGGCAACGCGCGCCACGTCGGCGAGCTTGGCGCTCTTGCGGCCCGAGCCGCGATTCATGCCGGCAAGCTCCCCCAGTTAGCGCTCACTCACCGGCCGAGGGCCGGCATTTTGCCATTCGAGTCAGGCAGCTGTCGTAGCTAGTCCGCAGCGACCGTTTCGCGCTGCTGGGACGACGACCGCCGCGTCTTGCGCGCACCCTCGCGCCCGAAAATCTCGCCGCGCTCGGGGGTCACCATGATCTCCACCACCGCAGGCTTGCCCGATTTGAGCGCGGCCTTGAGCGCATCGGCGACTTCGTCCTCGTACTCGCAGCGGTAACCTTCCGCGCCCATCTCGCTCGCCACTTCCGAAAAATCCGGCGTTGGCGGGTTGGCCGCCGCCCGCAGGGCACCCGCGGCTTGCCCCTTTCTCTCGGCGTTGCCCAGCTCGTTGTTGAACACCACGGCGATAGCCGGGATCTTCTCTTTCACCGCTGTCATCACCTCGGCGAGGCTGATCGCCCACGCGCCCTCGCCCACGTAGGCGATCGCGGGGCGGCCGGGCTGCGCCAGCTTCGCGCCCAGCGCCGTCGGGTAGGCGCAGCCGCGGCCCGCTCCGTCCATCGCGGCGAGGAAAGACCCCGGCTGCTCGAAGCCGAGATAGCTGCTCGCCATCGAGCACACTTGGCCCACGTCGGTGGCCACCAGGGCATTGCGCGGCAGCGCCTTGGCGAGCTGCGCGAGCGCGCGGCGCGCGCCAATCCGGCCTTTCCGGTGAGGTGAAGGCTGCGCGGCGAGCTCGGCTGCCCAGGATTCCTTCTCGCGCTGCACTTCCGCGCGGCGCGCCTTGTCGGATTTTCTCGCCGCCCGCCCCTTGAAGTGTCCCAGCAGCTCCGCCGCCGCCAGGCCGGGGTCGCCGTGGATAGCCAGCGTAACTTCGGCCGCCACGCTGAGTGCGCGGTCGTCGCTGTCGATCTGGATCACCTTCGCGTCCTCGCGCCAGCTCGCGCCGCCCGCGAGCCGGGTGCCGAGCGCGAGCACCACGTCCGCCTCCGCGAGCACGCGCATCGCTGCCTTCGAGCCGTGCGGCCCCAGCGGGCCGCAGGCCAGCGGATGGTTTGCCGGGAAGCTGTCGTTGTGCCGGAACGTGCTCACCACCGGCGCCGTGAGCTGCTCGGCCAGCGCCTTCACCGCGTCGCAGCAATCGATAATAGCAACGCCCTCTCCCGCCACGATCGCCGGGAAGCGGGCGGCCGCCAGCAACTGCGCGGCCTTCGCAAGCGAGCGCGCCCCGCCCGCGGAACGCTCGATGACGAGCGGCGGCCGGATCTCGTAATCCCCTTCGCCGCGCAGGCAATCATCGCTCAGGCTGACCTGCACCGGGCCGCGCTCGTGCCACGCAATCGCCAGAGCGCGGTGGAGCGCGTCGGCCACTTGCGACGGCGAGCTCACGTGCGTCTGCCAGCGCGTGATCTGCGAGAACATCGACCCGTGCCCGGCCGCATAACTTCCCGCCTCCGGCGTTACCACGACCAGCGGGGTGCGTGCCCAGTAGGCGGACGCGACGGCCGGCACGAAATCGATGAGGCCCGGGCCGCTCGGCCCGACGCACACTGCCAGCCGGTTGCCGGCGCGCCCGTAGCCATGGGCCATGTGCGCGGCGCTCTCGCGCTGGGCCACGCTCAGCATGCGGATGCCGGCGCCAGGAAGGAGGTCCGCCGCTTCCGGGCGCGACGCGCCGATCACGCCGAAGACCTCCCTGATCTGATGCACGACCAGCGTTTCGACCAACGCCTCGGGCGCGCCAAGGTGCGTCTTGCCCGCCGCGCGCTGCGCCGCTTCGAGGTTCCTGGCTTCCGTCATGGTGTTCATCGGTCTGCTCCGGGAGGACGCTTGCGCGGGGGCGGAAGGGGAATTTTAGCGGCCGGAGACAGCTCATGCAAGCGCTTTCATTTATGATTCAAGCGATTGATTAATAACGATTAATATTAGTGGAGTCCTGCCGCCGCGGCGGGGTGGGTCCGCCGCGGTGTTCTACTGCAGTCGAAGCTCAGGAATCCCCGTAGATGTCGCGGTAGGCGACGTAGACCGAAGCGACGGCCACCGGGCCGAGCACGAGCCAGCCCAGCCCCAGCGGGATCGTGGCAACGATGCTGAGCACCATCATGATGATGCCGTAGATCAGGAAGGGCACGATGTTCTTGAGGCAGCCGAAGAAGCTCTGCCTGATCGATTCCACCGGGGCGACCCCGCGCAGCGCCACGAGTGCCGGCGCGAACCACAACGCCATGTACAGCAGGACGGACAGAGCCATCGCCAGCAACCAGGCGATGAAGAAGCTGCCGCCCATGGCCGCGGCTCCCGCGGCGTCCCCCCGGGCGGCGCCGAAGAAGGCGCCGACGCCCACGATCAGCACGACCGGCACCATGACGATGATCCATCCGCCGAGCGCCAGAGCGCCCACGACGATGAGATTCCCCGTCTGGGTCTTGAAGCCCGCGAACAAGTGACCCATCTCGAGCGGGGCGCCACGCTGCTGCGCCTGACAGCCCAGCATCAACCCGGCCACGAAGACCGGCGTCAGCAGCACTATGGCGAGCGAGCCGAGGAAGAAGAGAACATTGAGAAAGCTGAGCACGATCAGGATGACGAGCAGTACAACGACCAGCGCGATCCACATCCCCGGCTGCTTCTTGAACATGTCGAAGCCGCCGGTGATCCACGCCCAGCCCTGGCCGGCGGCTACGGCGCGTCCAGCATCTGCGGTTGCGGAACCTTGCGACGGGGTCATCTGGCTCATGGCGATTCTCCCCTGGGTTGACAGGCTGCGACGG
>DATFVY010000066.1:0-5346 GCA_035259925.1 Burkholderiales bacterium | reverse complement strand
CTGGTGGTGGAAACGGTCGAGGCGCTGCAGACGGAGCGCGGCGCGGAAGACAAGATCTGGGGATCCATGGTCAAGCAGGCGCTGAAGCGGCGCAAGCCCGGGTTCAACGAGTCGTACTACGGCTTTCGCTCCTTCGGCAAGCTGCTCGACGAGGCGGAGACACGCAAGCTCCTCACGCTCGAGCACGACGAGAAATCGGGCGGCGTCATCATCAAGAGCGTCAATCCCGATGGCTGACGGATGACTCGTGACTCGTGGTGGCTTCCCCTGCTGCTCGCTGCCGCGAGTCTTGGCGGCGCAGCCCACGCGCAACCCGCCTTCCCCACCAAGCCGATCCGCCTAGTCGTGACATCGCCGCCGGGCGGGGCCAACGACACCCTCAACCGCGCGCTCGTGGCGAAGGTCACCGAATTCGTCAGCCAGCCGATCGTGATCGACAATCGCCCCGGTGCTTCCGGGTTCGTCGCGGCCGAGATCGTCGCCAAGGCGCCGGCCGACGGCTATACCCTGCTCGCCGGGACCGAGGCGACGCTGGTGACGAACCCGCTGCTGTTCCCGAAGACCCCCTACAACACGCAGCGCGACTTCGCGCCCATCACGATGACCGCGGCGGTGAACCACGTGCTGCTCGTGCACCCCTCTCTGCCTGTTGCCACCGTGCCGGAGCTGATCGCGGTGGCAAAAGCGAAGGCCGGACAGCTGAACTACGCCTCCTCCGGCAGCGGCAGCGCATTCCATCTCGGCATGGAGCTGTTCAAGCGCATGGCGGGCGTGGACATCGTCCATGTTCCGTTCAAGGGAAGCGCGTTGTCGGTGGCCGCGATGCTGGCAGGCGATGTCCAGATGATGCTGATCGGGACCGCGACGGGCATGCCGCTGGCGCGATCCGGAAAGGCGCGCGCCATCGCGATGGCCGGCGCCCGGCGCTCTCCCGTCGCACCCGAGCTGCCGACCATCGCCGAGTCGGGTCTGCCCGGGTACGAGATCAGCAGCTGGTTCGGGACGGTCGCGCCCGCAGCCACGCCCGCCGTCGTGATCGCGAAGCTTCACGGCGACTTCGCGCGCGCGCTGCAATCCCCCGACCTGCGGGACCGCCTGGCGCCCGGAGGCTACGAGGTCATCGCCAACACGCCCGACCAGTTTTCCCGGCACATGCGGGCGCAATCCAAGCGGCTGGCCCAGGTGATTCGCGAAGCCGGCATCAAGCCGGAATGAGGGCCCTCGCCCAACGCGTTCTCCTGGCACTCGTCGTGCTGGGACTCGCCGTGCTGGGGTTCTTCTTTCTCGCCACCGCCTTGGTGGCCGGTGGCATATTGGCGACGGTACTCCTGTTACGCATGTGGTGGCTGCAGCGCAGGATGAAGAAGGCGGAAGAAGCCGCCTACCTGACCACCGAATACAAGGTGGTCGAGCGCGAGGGCGCGCGGGATCCGCGCCTGCCTCCCGCCCCCTGAAACTCTGCTGCGGCGAAAACCGGCTGTTCGGCTACAATCACCCCATAACCGGGTCCGTCCAGGGAGGGCATCCCGGCCCGTCCGGGCACGGGCGGCCAGGAGAAACACCAGTGCAGGTCGAGGTACAACGCTACGCAGACGTTCTCGTGGTCACGGTCGACGGCCGCATCGACTACGTGAACGCCGACGAGTTCAAGACCGCCCTGATGCCGCACCTCACCAACGGCACCACGGGGAGCAACCAGGTCGTGCTGGACCTGTCGCGGCTCGAGTACATCAGCAGCGCCGGACTGCGCGTGCTGATGATCGCGGCGCGTGAAGCCAAGGCGAAGCAAGGCAAGCTCATCGCGGTCGCGCTGCAGCCGGTGGTCAGGGAAATCTTCGAGATCAGCAAGTTCACGCTGGTATTCCAGCTGTTCGATTCGGTTCAGGACGCACTGCAGCAGATCTCCCCGGCAGCGCTGACCGCCATGAAGTCGGGGTAGGCGATGCGCATCCGCTTCTGGGGGACGCGCGGCTCGCTGCCGGTATCCCTCACCGCCGCCGATATCAAGCACAAAATCGTCGAATCGCTCGTGGCCGCCGCTGGCCGCGTCCGCACGCGCGCGGAGGCGCAGTCCTTCGTCGAGAAGGAACTGCCCTTTTCCGTGTCGCACACTTATGGCGGCAACTCCTCGTGCGTAGAGCTCGACGTCGGTTCCGAGGACTACATCCTGTGCGATGTGGGCACGGGGGCGCGACCTTTCGGGCTTCACGTGATGGCGCAGAAGAAGGCGAAACCGAGCACGTTCCACGTTTTCCTGTCGCACCTGCACTGGGACCACATCATGGGGTTTCCTTTTCTCGTGCCCGCCTACATCCCCGGCAACCGCGTCGTGATCTATGGCTGTCACGAAGCGATCGAGCAGGCATTTCGCAAGCAGCACGCCACGCCCTGTTTTCCGGTTGATTTCTCGCAGCTCTCCGCCCAGGTCGACTTCGTCAGGCTCGAGCCGGGCAAGCGCCAGCGCGTCGCCGGCCTCGAGGTCACGCCCAAGCTGCAAATGCACGGCGGCGATTCCTACGGCTATCGTTTCGAGCACGCCGGCAAGGTCGTGGTCTATTCGACCGACTCGGAGCACAAGACCGACGACAAGGCCTCGACGCGCGAGTTCGTGGATTTTTTCAGCCAGGCCGATCTCGTGATCTTCGACGCCATGTACTCGCTCGCCGACACGGTGTCGGTGAAGGAGGATTGGGGCCATTCGAGCAATATCGTGGGCGTCGAGCTTTGCCAGCTCGCCAAGGCCAGGCACCTTTGCCTGTTTCACCACGAGCCGGTCTACAGCGACGCCAAGATCGCTTCCGTTCTGGAGGAGACGCTGCGCCTTGAGCAGATCACCCGCGAGGGGCACGCGCTGAAGATCTCCAGCGCCTACGACGGCATGGAGATCGTCATCTGAGCGCGCGCGCACCCGGGGCAGCGCCGGAGGCGCTGGCGGCCTCGTGGCGTGCGTACTGGATGCGGCCGCGGCGCGCGGGCATCCTGCTGCTCTTCGCCCTCACGATCTTCCAGCTGTTCCTCAACACCCTCCCCCAGATCTGGCTGCGCGGGGTATGGTTCGACGCCTACCAGCTCATGATGCCGCGAACGCGCATCTCGGCGCCTGCGGTCATCGTCGCGGTGGACGAGAAAAGCCTCGCGCAGCTCGGCCAGTGGCCCTGGCCGCGAACTCTCGTCGCGCGCCTGCTCGATTCGATCGGCCGCTACAAGCCCCTCGCGGTCGGGATCGATATCATCTTCGCCGAAGCCGACCGGCTATCGCCGGGCGAGATCGCCGACCGCAACCCGCACCTGGGCCACGCCCTCGCCTTGCAGCTGAAGCGTCTGCTCAGCAACGACGAGGCGCTCGCCGCAGCCATCCGGCGCCAGCCGGTGGTGCTGGGCGTCGCCGGCATGGACCGCGACGCCCAGGCGGCCCCGCCGCGCTCGGCCGCGGTCTTTCTCATGCAGGGCAATCCCCTGCCCCATCTCTGGCATTTTCGGTCCGGCCTGACCAGCCTCAAAGTCATCGACGACGCCGCGGCGAGCCGTGCGCTGCTGAGCGCCGACGTGCGCGACCGGATCGTGCGGCGCGTTCCGCTCGTCGCGGCGGTGGGCGGCACGCCCTTCCCATCGCTCGGCCTGGAGACGCTGCGGGTGGGCGTCGGCGTCCCCGAGATCTCGGTGCGCACCGGCGGTCGGGGCATAGAATCGGTCACGATCGGCGACGTCGTCATTCCGACGGACAGCGACGGCCACCTGTGGGTGCGATTCGGCCGCCATGACAACGCCCGCTACGTGTCGGCGACGGACATCATGGCCGGCACGATAGATCCGCAAGCGATCGCCGGGAAAATCGTCCTGCTGGGCGTCACCGGCATCGGCCTGATCGACCAGCAGGCGACGCCGCTCGCCGAGCGCATTCCCGGCATCGAGGTCCACGCCCAGGTGCTGGAGAACATCTTCGACGGCACCCTCATGCGCCGTCCATACTGGATGCGCTGGAGCGAGGTAGCGCTGTTCGCGCTGCTCGGCGGGTTGCTGGTGTTCGCCGTGCCGGCGATACGGCCGTCGCGCTCATCGCTGCTCATGCTGACGATCACCGGCGCGTTGCTGCTGCTGGGAATCGGGCTTTTCCGTCACGCCGGAGTGCTGTTCGACTCCGCCTCGCCGATCGTCGCCCTCAATATCCTGTTCGGCGGAATGCTGCGGCTGACGCTGACCGAAGCCGACCTCCAGCGGCAGCACCTGAAGCGGCAGCTGGACGCGGAGCGCGAGGCCGCGGCGCGCCTGGCGGGCGAGCTCGAGGCCGCCCGGCGCGTGCAGATCGGCATGCTGCCGGTTCCGTCGCTCGCGTTCTGGGGCGAGCAACGCTTCGACCTGCACGCGAGCATGGAGCCCGCCAAGGAAGTCGGCGGCGATCTCTACGATTTCTTCATGGTCGACGACACGCGCCTGTTCATGCTGGTGGGCGACGTGTCGGGCAAGGGACTGCCTGCCAGCATTTTCATGGCGCTGTCGAAGGCGCTCTACAAGAGCACGGCCCTGCGCAGCCTGCCGGATCTGGGCGCCACCATGGCCGAGGCCAACGTCGAGATCACCCGGGAAAATCCGGAGCTGCTGTTCGTGACGGTGATTGCCTGCCTGCTCGACGTGGAAAGCGGAGAGCTCGCCTACTGCAACGCCGGGCACGAGCTGCCGCACATCGTTGCCCCGGACGGAACTACCATACGCCAGCTCGACGGCGGCGGTCCTCCGCTCTGCACACTGGAAGATTTCCCGTATGAGACCATGCGATCCCGCCTGTCATCGGGCGATTCGCTGGTCCTGGTAAGCGATGGGGTGCCGGAAGCGATGAACCGCGCCCAGCAGCTGTTCGGGCGCGGACGCGTAGGACCGATGCTCGCCGCGATGCCCGCCGGGCTCAGCGCGGAAGAAAGGGTCAGCGCAGTGAACGGCGAGATCCGGAAGTACTCCGAGGGAACCGAGCAGGCCGATGACGTGACCGTGCTCGTGGTCCGCTGGCACGGACCGAGGGCGCTTGCGGCCGGCTAGTCAGCGGACACTGATCTCCACCCGCCGGTTGCGGGCTTCCGAGACCTCGTCGGCGGTCGGCACCACCAGCTCGCGTTCGCCGCGTCCCGCGATGCTGATGGAGTCGGGCGGGATGCCGCGGCCGGTGAAGTCGTTGCGCACGCGCGCGGCGCGCTTCAGCGACAGGGCATCATTGAATTCGAGGCTGCCGACCGTGTCGGTGTGGCCGATCACGGCGACCTCGGCCACCTTGCGCCGCGCGACCTCGGCGAACACCATCTCGAACGCCTCCTTCGATTCCGGCGTGTACTCGTCGGTGCCTTCGAGGAAGTAAAG
>DATFVY010000065.1:0-4472 GCA_035259925.1 Burkholderiales bacterium | reverse complement strand
GTTCGCGCTCCAGGAGCTCGAGGCGCGAGTGCGCGCGCTCACGCGCCGCGGCCACGCCGGGAGCTTCACCGTCCTCAAGCACGGCGACCTCAGCTTCGACCAGGTCGGCAAGATCGCGGAGATCCGCGGGCAGATGCTGGACCTCTCGGCCCGGGAGCTCGCCCTCCTCGAGATCTTCATGCAGCGCCCGGGCCGCATGGTGAACAAGGAGCAGATCGTCGATCTCCTGTGCCAGTGGGGCGAGGAGGTGAGCATGAACGCGGTGGAGGTCTACATCCATCGCCTGCGCAAGAAGCTCGAGCGAGGCGGGGTGAAAATCACGACCGTGAGGGGGCTTGGCTACTGCCTGGAGCGGGCGAATGGCGGCCGACGCGCAACGTAGGCACGACCTGAGCTCGGCCGGTTTTACCCCCGCTAAGCCCACCTGAGCGCCGCCGGAAGGCTCAACGTCGCGGCGCCTGCCAGCCAGATCCACATCGGCCCGGTCGCGTCCGTGTCGCGCGCGACGAGGTGTTCGTACAGCGCGGCCGGTACGCCGCTGACGAGCAGCGTCGCGGTCGAGATCAGCACCGAGCTCCACAGCAGCACCCACTCGACGGTGCGCGGAAAGAGCTCCGGCATGAGCACCGCGGCGACCGGAATCGCGATATTGAGATAAGGCGAGAAGATGCCGTTCACGATGCAGACGCCGACGACGATCAGGAGCAGCGTTTCACGGTCGAGCATCGCAGGCTCACTGGGTGATCCGCGGCGTGAGGCCGGCCGCGTACAACGCCATGAAGAACGCAACCCGCACCATCGCCACCCAGAACGCGGCGATCGGCGCGAGCGCGAGCGGCGGCACGATCGACGGCGTGATGAAGGCCACCGGCCGCATCAGCCAGTCGGTGAGCCGCCGGAACCAGCTGTAGATGTAGTTGGGCGAATCGGTAGGCAAGAAGAGCGCGAACATGAACCGCCCGATCAGGGTCCAGAACAGCACCGAGAGGGCGTAGTTCGGAAAGTGGAAGTACCAGTACGACCACCACATGTGAGCACCCTGCATCGTTCGTACGCTACCATGACAAGCGACCACCCGATGGCCAGCTCTCAGCAACCCGCGCATCTTTGGCATCGCCTGCTGGCGCGTCTGCGTCCGGCCCCGATCGCGACCGCCGCTGCGCTGCGAACGTTCCTCGACGAGCGTGCCGCCCTGATCGCGCAGAAGTGCGCGATCGACTACTGCCGGGGCAAGACCGGCCTGGCGAGCTACGCGCTGTTCACCGAGAAGCCCTTCCTCGACGCGCTCGACGTCTGCCGCTGGGAAACGTTCGCCGCGGTGCTGGGCGACCTGATCATCGTGACCGAGGGATACCTGCGGCCCCATGTCGCGGCCGGGCAGCATGCCCGACTGTGCGCCGCGCTCATCGACCTGCATTCGTCCGTGCTCACCACGCTGCCCGCGCTGGCGCACCGGCCGCAGGGGTGGGGCGACGCGCTCGAGGCGTTCGCACCGCGCCTAAGGACCGCCGGCCTCGGGCCGCCGCGACAGGCGCTCGACGTGGCCGATCATTCCGCCAAGCGGCTGTTCGACACGCTGCCGATTCACGCCCGCATGCGCGCGCCCGACGAAGAAGTCGTGTACGGGGCGGTGCGCTTCCGGATGATCGCCGTGAGTCAGGAGATGCAGCGGCGCATCGCCGCCCCTGAGCTCGTCAGACGGCTGCTTGCCTAGAAGATGACCTTGTAGGTGCCGTCAGTCTGCTTGTCGGCGATGCACTGGTAGAGCCCCTTCTTGCCGTCGAGCTCGTAGGGGATGTTGACGCGAATGCCCGACTCGCCGGTCGAACCCTGGATATTGGACTGCTCCTTGGTGACGAAAGTCGCCTTCGCGTACTTCGGGTCGTTCTTCGCCGCCGCCAGGCAGACGTCGTAGGCGGCCTGATCGTCCTTGCCCCTCGCGCAACCGGCGAGGACGAGCGCGAACGCCACGGCGCTCGCTCCCGCAACGCGCTGAACGGATCTCATGAACATGAAACGCGTCACCATTCTAGAGAAAACGAAAGGCCCGCAGCAAGCGGGCCTTTCGGCGAAGAGCTCGCGACTCGCTACTCGTGCTGTGCGCCCTTGGCCCAGGCGAGGTCGCCCTTGGGCACGCGGATCGAATCGACGAAGTTCTGCATCTCCTTGGACGGCGCCTGAGTCATCAGGCTCACCACCCAGGTCACCAGGAACGCGAGCGGCAGGCCGAACAGCGCGCTCGAGATGTTGCGGATGCCGAACCACAGCGGCATGTCGAAATAGCGCGTGCCGACGAGGTAGTACGCGCAGACGCCGAAGCCGACGATCATGCCCGCGATCGCACCGGCCGCGGTCGTGCGCTTCCACCAGATTCCCAGCACCAATGGCGCGAACAGGCCAGCCGCCGCCAGCGAGAACGCCCAGGCGACCATCTGGATGATGCCCGCGGGTCGCGTGCTGGCGACCGCCGCGGCGACGATGGCGACAACGACCAGCAGAGCGCGGGCGACCACCAGGCGTTTGGTGGACGTCGCCTTCGGATTGATCATCTTGAAGTAGATGTCGTGGCTGAGCGCGTTGGCGATCGCGAGCAGCAGGCCGTCGGCGGTCGAAAGCGCCGCCGCCAGGCCGCCCGCCGCGACCAGGCCGGAGATCACGTAGGGCAGGCCGGCGATCTCCGGCATCGACAGGACAATGATGTCCTGGTTGATGACGAACTCGCTCAATTGCACGATGCCGTCGCCGTTCGCGTCCTTGATCGTGAGCAGCCCGCCGACCTCCGACCAGTTCTGCACCCAGCCCGGCAGCGAGGCGATCGGCTGGCCGATCACGTTCTGGTAGACCTCCAGCTTGGCGAACGCGGCGTAGGCCGGCGCGGTGAAGTAGAGCAGGAAGATGAAGAAGATGCTCCAGCCGACCGAGGTCCGCGCGTCGCGCACGTTCGGCGTCGTGAAGTAGCGCATCAAGATGTGCGGCAGCGACGCCGTGCCGACCATCAGCGTGAGCACCAGCGCCCAGAAGTTGTTGAACTCGACCCAGCTGAACTGGCCCTTGGCGTCGACGTAGGGGGCAACATGGTGCTTGACGATCCCGAGCTTGCTCTCGAACTGCGCGATCTCCGCGAGCACGTTGCCGTAGGCGAGCTGCGGCAGCGGGTTGCCGTACGCGGTGATCGAAAGCCAGACGACCGGCACCAGGTAGGCGATGATCAGGATGATGTACTGCGCCACCTGGGTCCAGGTCACCGCGCGCATCCCGCCGAGCATCGAGCACACCAGGATGCCGAGCAGTCCGACGAAGATGGCGACGTTGAACGGAATGTCGAGAAAGCGCGAGGTGATGATGCCGATGCCGAAGGTCTGCGCGACGATGTAGGTGAAGGACGCGCAGAACAGCACGATCACGCCGCAGATCCGCGCGGTGTTGCCTTCGTAGCGCACGCCCAGGAAGTCCGGGACCGTGAACTGCCCGAACTTGCGCAGGTAGGGCGCGAGCAGCACGGCCACCAGCACGTAGCCGCCGGTCCACCCGAGCACGTAGCCGAGGCCGCCGTAGCCCGCCAGATAGAGGCCGCCCGCCATCGAGATGAACGACGCCGCGCTCATCCAGTCTGCGCCGGTCGCCATGCCGTTGAACACCGGTGGCACCACGCGCCCGGCCACGTAGTACTCCGAGAGCTCGGAAGTGCGCGACAGGATGCCGATGTAGGCGTACACCCCGATGGTCAGGAACACGAAGCAATAGCCGATGATCTTGTTCGGGACGCCCATCTGCTCCATGATCGCGAGAATGATCACGAAGACGAGGAAGCCCCCGGCGTAACCACCGTAGATCTTCCCGAGGTTGTCGACGAAACGCTTGGATTGGGTTGCCATTTGAAAGTCCCTCCCGGGCGGGCTCAGTCTTCGGCCACGCCGAATTCTTCGTCGATCTTGTTCTGCGCGCGCGCGTTCCAGAAGCACAGCACCACGTACGCGATCAGCGAGCCCTGCGCGGCCATGTAGAAGCCGAGCGGGAAGCCGGCGATCGTGATCGTGTTCAGCTGGACTGCGAACGCCGGGATGATGAAGCTGAAGAACGCCCACAGTGCCAGGATGGTCCACATTAGGCGGGACGTTTTCTTCCAGTACGCGTCGCGCCGCGCGGGCGTGAGTTGCTCGGCCATATCCTCCTCCGCTTGTCAGTTGGTGGTCGCGAGGTGCGGTACTTGGTCCAGTACTCTTAGGCACCTGTCGCGACGTTAGGATGTTGGGGCCGAATCCTTACACGAAACTTACAACGCAGCGCCCGCGTGCACTGCATCGCACAATCGCGCGCCGCTCGAAACCTCCTTGCGGTGAGGCTGACGTGCCTCGGCCCTAGGTGGTCCCGGCCTCCAGCAGCCCGTTTATCCTTGCCATCAGCTCCTGGGTGGAGAACGGTTTGGTGACGTACAGATCGGCGCCGATTGAAAGTGCCCTCGTCATTTCCAC
>DATFVY010000064.1:0-4352 GCA_035259925.1 Burkholderiales bacterium | reverse complement strand
CCCGCCGCCGCTGGATCGGCGTGCTCCTTTTGTGCTCGGCGCTGGTGTTCATCTGGGCGCGTTTCGTCGAGCCGCAGATCATCACCGTGGAGGAGCATCGGGCCAACCCGGGGTTCCCCGCGAGAATCGCGCTGATCTCCGATGTCCATATGGGCCTGTACAAGGGCGAGGGCTTCCTGCGGCGCCTGGTCGAGAGGCTCAACGCGCTGGATGTGGAGGTTGTGCTGATCGCCGGCGACCTGATTTACGAGCCTGATCGTCCCCTCGCGGAACTGTTCGCGCCGTTTCGCAACCTGCGACACATGGCATACGCCGTACGCGGCAATCACGACAGCGAGATGCCCGGCCCGCCGGTCGAGCGGGAACTGCGGGAAGCGCTGGCGGCGGCGGGGGTGAGACTGATCGAGAACGAAGCGCTCAGTATCGGCGCGTACACTCTGGTCGGGCTGGGAGATCTGTGGGCGGGCAACGACAAGGTCGAAATGCTGAAAGCTCTTGGCGCAAGCGACAACGTGGTCGTGCTGATACATAACCCGGACCTGGCCGCCAAGTTTCCGCCGGGCATTGCCGACGTCACCCTGGCAGGACATACGCACGGCGGCCAGATCCGCATTCCCTGGCTGTACCGGGCCGCGATCCCGACCAACCTGCCATTCGACCGTGGCTGGCACGATCTGCCTGGCACGCGTGTGTTCGTGACCTCCGGCGTCGGTGAAATAGGCTTGCCCATGCGGTTTCTCGTGCCGCCGGTGATCGACGTCATCGTGCTGAACTGACCCGGCCCCGGATCTCGCGGTGCTGCCCTACAAACGTCTCGCCGGCTTCTATTTTTTCTATTTCGCCTACATCGGCGCGTTCGCGCCGTTCTTCAGCATCTATCTCGACGACATCGGCCTGTCACCCCTCGAGATCGGCGTGGTCATGGCGCTGCCGCCGCTGACGCGCATCGTCGCGCCGCAGCTGTGGGGTTGGCTGGCCGATGCCACTGGCCGGCACATGGTCCTCGTGCGCGCGGCATCGGTGGCGGGGCTCGTGTGCTGGTTCGGCGCCTTCGCGTCCACCGGCTTCCTCTGGACCTGCGCGGTGGCGTTTGCTTTCAGCTTCTTCCTCAGCGCCGCGCTGCCGGTGGTGGAAGCGACGACGCTTGCCCATCTCGGCGAGCGCACCGGCGGCTACGGCGAGATCCGCCTGTGGGGCTCCATCGGCTACGTCGTCGCCGTGGTCGGGGCCGGCTACGCGCTCGATATCTTTCCAGTGACCGTGCTGCTGTGGATCGTGGCGCTGACGCTTGCCGGAACCGTGGCGTTTGCCTGCCTGGTCCCCGAGGTGAAGACGGAGCCTCACGCGGCCGACCAGGAGCCCATCACGCATATCCTTAGGCGGCCGGAGGTCGTCGCTCTGATCCTCGCCTGCGCGCTGATGGCGGTCGCCCACGGCCCGTATTACGCGTTCTACTCCATCCACGTGGTGGAGCACGGCTACAGCAAGGGCCTGACCGGCTGGTTGTGGGCGCTCGGCGTGGTCTGCGAGATCGCCGTGTTCCTGCGGCTGTCGAGGCTGTACTCGGCCTTCAGCCTGCGCAATATCCTGATCTGGAGCTTTGGGCTCTCCGTCGTGAGGTTCCTCGCGATCGGTTGGGGCGCGGAGAGCCTCGGGGTGCTGCTGTTTGCCCAGGCCTTGCACGCGGCGAGCTTCGGCACCTTCCACGCCGCCGCCATCGGGATCGTGCACCAGCTTTTTCGCGGCCGGCACCAGGCGCGCGGGCAGGCCATCTACGGCAGCCTCACTTTCGGCGTCGGCGGCATGATCGGCTCGGCTGCGAGCGGTTATCTGTGGGACCAGGCCGGTCCGGCGCTCACCTTTACCGCGGCGTCAGCCTGCGCGCTCGCCGGGATGCTGCTCGTCATGTGGAAACTGCGCACGTCCGAACGATGACTGCCGCCAGGACCTTGTGCGATAATTCAAGGTTTCCATGGACTTACGTAAGGCCGGAATGAGGGGATATTCCCCTCATGCACCCCTACATCAGTTGAACCCCAGCAAATGACCGCCCGCACTCTCTACGACAAATTGTGGGATGAGCACGTCGTTCACCAGCAGAAGGACGGCACGGTGCTGCTGTACATCGACCGCCACCTGGTGCACGAAGTCACCAGCCCGCAGGCCTACGAGGGATTGAAGCTCGCCGGCCGCAAGCCGTGGCGCGTGGATTCCATCGTCGCCACTGCGGACCACAACACGCCGACGCGGAACTGGGAGAAGGGCCTCGCCGGCATCGCGGACCCCGTATCGCGCCTGCAGGTCGAAACCCTGAACGCCAACATCAAGGAGTACGGCGCGAAGGCCTATTTCCCGTTCCTCGACCGCAAGCAGGGCATCGTGCACGTGATCGGGCCGGAGCAGGGCGCGACGCTGCCGGGCATGACGCTCGTTTGCGGTGATTCCCACACCAGCACGCACGGCGCGCTCGGCTGTCTCGCCTTCGGCATCGGCACGAGCGAGGTCGAGCACGTGCTGGCGACGCAATGCCTGGTGGCCAAGAAGACGAAGAGCATGCATGTCGTGGTCGACGGGAAGCTCGGGCGCGGCATCACCGCCAAGGACGTGATCCTCGCGGTGATCGGCAAGATCGGCAGCGGGGGCGGCAGCGGCTACACCATCGAGTTCGGCGGCGAGGCGATCCGCGGGCTCACCATGGAAGGGCGCATGACCCTGTGCAACATGTCCATCGAGGCGGGCGCGCGCGCCGGCATGGTCGCCGTAGACGACAAGACCATCGAGTACGTGAAAGGACGGCCGATGGCGCCCAAGGGCGCGATGTGGGATCGCGCGGTCGCCCACTGGCGCACGCTGGTGTCCGATCCCGGCGCGAAGTTCGACAAAGTCGTGACCCTCGACGCGGCGAAGATCCAGCCGCAGGTCACCTGGGGCACGAATCCGCAGATGGTGACCACCGTGGACGGGAAGGTACCCGATCCCGCGCTGGAGAAGGACCCGGTCCAGCGCGAGTGGATAGAGCGCGCGCTCAAGTACATGGACCTCAAGCCCAATACGCCCATCACCGAGATCAGGCCCAACAAGGTGTTCATCGGTGCCTGCACCAACTCGCGCATCGAGGACCTGCGCGCGGCCGCTGCGGTGGCGAAGGGCCGGCGCGTTGCGTCCAACATCAAGCTCGCGATCGTGGTCCCCGGGTCCGGGCTCGTGAAGGAGCAGGCGGAGAAGGAAGGCCTCGACAAGATCTTCACCGAGGCCGGCTTCGAGTGGCGCCAGCCGGGCTGCTCGATGTGCCTCGGCATGAACGACGACCTGGCGTCGCCCGGCGATCGCATCGCCTCCACGTCCAACCGCAATTTCGAGGGGCGGCAGGGGCCGCGCGCGCGAACCCATCTCGTCAGCCCGGCGATGGCGGCCGCGGCCGCGGTCGCCGGTCATTTCGTGGACGTCCGGAGCTACTAGCATGGAAAAATTCATCCGGCAGGAAGGCCTGGTAGCGCCGCTCGATCGCGCGAACGTGGACACCGACTCGGTGATCCCCAAGCAGTACCTGAAATCCATCAAGCGCACCGGCTACGGGCCGAACCTGTTCGACGAGTGGCGCTATCTCGACCACGGCGAGCCGGGCATGGATCACTCGAAGCGCCCGCTCAACCCGGATTTCGTGCTCAACCAGCCGCGCTACCGCGGCGCGACCGTCCTCCTCGCGCGCGAGAACTTCGGCTGCGGCTCCTCGCGCGAGCACGCGCCGTGGGCGCTGCTGCAGTACGGCTTCCAGGCGGTCATCGCGCCGAGCTTTGCGGATATCTTCCACAACAACAGCCTCAAGAACGGCCTGCTGCTGATCAAGCTCGACGAGAAAACCGTGGACCGGCTGTTCAAGGAGGTTCACGCGCGCGAGGGTTACCGGCTCGCGGTGGACCTCGAGGCGCAGACGCTGACCACGCCGGGCGGGGAAAGCCTGAAGTTCGACATAGACCCGTTCACCAAGCATTGCCTGCTGAACGGCCTCGACGAGATCGGTCTCTCGCTCGAGCAAGCGGGCAAAATCAAGGCGTTCGAGCAGCAGCACCGCCAGCGCCAGCCCTGGCTGTTCGGCTGAGAATCCCATGAAGATCGCGGTACTGGCAGGCGACGGCATCGGGCCGGAGATCGTCGCGCAGGCGCTCAGGGTCCTGAAGGTTCTCCAGCGCGACGGGCTCAAGCTCGATCTGGAGGAGGCGCCCTATGGAGGCGCCGGCGTGGATGCGCTGGGCGATCCGCTGCCGGAGCCGACGCTCAAGCTTGCGAAGTCCGCGGAAGCCGTGCTGTGCGGGGCCGTGGGCGGGCCCCAGTACGACTCGCTGCCGCGCGCC
>DATFVY010000063.1:0-9107 GCA_035259925.1 Burkholderiales bacterium | reverse complement strand
CGCCGCAATTCCGCTACAATACTGTTCCCAAATAGCCTGCGGATTATAACCTCACGCCAGAACGCTGAAATTGCGACTCAAACAGATCAATCTGGCAGGCTTCAAGTCGTTCGTAGATCCCACTCACATCCCCGTCCCCGGGCAACTCGTAGGCATCGTCGGCCCCAACGGCTGCGGCAAGTCCAACGTCATCGACGCCGTGCGCTGGGTGCTCGGCGAAACCTCCGCGCGCCACCTGCGCGGGGACACGATGCAGGACATCCTGTTCAACGGCTCGGGCCAGCGCCAGCCGGTGAGCCGCGCGAGCGTCGAGCTGCTGTTCGACAACAGTCTGGGGCGCGCCGGGGGCCAGTGGTCGAGCTACGCCGAGATCTCGGTCAAGCGCGTGCTGCAGCGCGACGGCGAGGCGACCTCGTACTTCATCAACAACGTTCACGTCCGCCGGCGCGACGTGGCCGACATCTTCCTTGGCACCGGCCTCGGCAGCCGCGCCTACGCGATCATCGAGCAGGGCATGATCTCGCGCGTGATCGAGGCCAAGCCCGAGGAGCTGCGTATCTTCCTGGAAGAGGCGGCGGGGGTCTCCAAGTACCGCGAGCGACGGCGGGAGACCGAATTCCGGCTGCGCGACACGCGCGAGAACTTGTTGCGCGTGGACGACGTCCGCGCCGAGCTGGACAAGCAGCTCGAGCACCTGCAGGCGCAGGCGGAAGTGGCGACGCGCTATCACGATTTCCAGGCCAGGCTGCGGGCGGCCCAGAACCAGCTGGCCCTGCTGCGCAAGCGGGAAGCCGGCGCCCAGCGCGCCCGGCACGCGAAGGAAATCGAGCAGCTCGGGCTCGAGCTGGAAGCCGAGACCGCCCGCCTGCGCGAAGCGGAGAAGCGCCTCGAGGAAATGCGCGCCCAGCACTTCCAGAGCAGCGACGCGGTGCATGCCGCGCAAGGCGCGTTCTACGAGGCCAACGCGGAGACGGCGCGCCTGGAGCAGGAGATCGCCCACGTGAGCGAGAACCGCGGGCGGGTCGAGCGCGAGGTGGCGGAGCTCAACGCGCAAGCCGAGCGCGACCGCGGACAGCTCGCCGCGGCCCAGGCCGGCCTCGCGCAATGGCGCGCCGAGCGGACACGGGCGCAGGAGCGCCTGGCGGAATGCGAAGCCGCGTTGGGCGCGGAAGCGGACAAGCTGCCGGTCGCGGAGGAGGCGTCCAGGGCCACGCGCAACCGCCATGATGAGCTGCAGCGCGCAGTCGCGCTGGCCGGGCAGGCGCTGGAAGTGGAGCAGACCAAGCACGCGCACGCGCGGCAGACGCTGGAGCAGCTGGCGGGCCGCGCCCAGCGGCTGGGCGAGGAGCGCTCGGCGCTGCAGCCGGCTGATGCATCGCGGTTGTCAGCGCTGCGCAAGGACATTTCGGCGCTCGAGGCGGAGATGAGCCAGCTGGGACGCGCAGTCACGGCGCTGGAGCAGGCCCTGCCGGGTGCGGATCAGTCCGCCCGCGAAAAGGACGCCGCCGCTCAGGCGGCGGGGACGCGTCTGGCTGGGCTCGAAGCTCAGCAGCTGGCGCTCGTCCGCCTTCAGGAGCGTCTCGTCCGCGGCACGAACAACGAAAGCTGGCTCGAGGCCCACGGGCTCAAGGCCGCGACCCGCCTGTGGCAGGGGATCCGCATCGAGCCGGGCTGGGAGGATGCCCTGGAAGCGGTATTGCGCGAGCGCCTGAACGCGATTGCGCTCGATGGGCTGGACGCAACCGCGAGCTGGTTCACCCAGCCGCCGCCAGGCAGGGTGACGCTGTATGCGCCGCAAGGCGAGTCTGCGGCGCAGTCGTCACCGCTCGCGGGATACGAACCGTTGCGTCGTCACGTGAGCTGCAGCGATCCACGCCATGAAGCCGTGCTGGCCGACTGGCTGCACCAGGTCTATGTAGTCCAGGATTGCGCCGCGGGCCAGGCCGGGCGCGCGGGGCTGCCCTCCGGAGGCATGCTGGTGACACGTGAGGGGCATGTGTTCACGCGTCATGCCGTAAGCTTCCACGCCCCGGATAGCGAGCTGCACGGGGTTGTTTCGCGCCAGCGCGAGATCGAAAAGCTCGAAGAAGCCATCGCGGTGGCCCGCTCGGCACATGCTGCGGCCCGGCAGGCGGCGGACGGCGCCGAGCGCGGGCACGTGGAGCAACGCGCGCATCTCGACGAGCTGCGCGACGCGATCAACGACCGGCAGCTCCGGCACCACCGGCTGCAACTGGAAGCGATACGGCTGGGCGAGCTGGACACGCGGGTGCGCGAGCGCGGCGGGCAGGTGGGGGCGGAGCTGGCTGAGATCGACGCCCAGGCCGGCGTCACCCGCGCCGGCGAACAAGCGGCGGCGCGGCGCATCGGCGAGCTGCGCGCCGAACTGGACCAGCAGCGCGCCCAGGTCACGGTGGTTGCCGACCTCCATCGGCGGGCGGAGACCGTCCTCGAATTGCAGCGCGCGACGTGCCAGCGAGTGCGCGACGAAGCCCAGCAGGCGGCCTTCCACAAGTTATCTTGTGATTCTAAAATCAACGAGATAGACAACTCTATTAAGACATTTTCTGAAGATGCGCAGCGGCGCGGCACGGCGCTGGCGGCGCGCCAGCAGGAACTGGCCGGGTATGACGAGACCGTCCTGCAAGGGCGCCTGCAGCAGGCCCTGGCAGCGGGCCGCGAGCGTGAACAGGCGCTGACCCGGGTCAGGGACGCGCTGATGGGGATGGAAAGCACCCTCAGGGCGATCGACGAGGAGCGGCACGGCTGCGAGCAGAAGCTCGAGCCGCTGCGCGGCCGCGTCGCCGACATGCGGCTGAAGGAGCAGGAGGCGCGGCTGAACGAGGAGAGCCACGCGCAGAAGCTCGCCGAGGCCGGGGCAAGCGAGGAGGAAGTCGCACAGCAGCTGGAGAAGGGCGCGCGCCCCGGCGCGCTGCAAAGCGAGATCAACCGGCTGGCCGAGGAGATCAAGGTATTGGGGGCGGTCAATCTGGCCGCGCTGGAGGAGCTCCACACGGCGCGCGAGCGCAAGGAGTACCTCGACGCCCAGGCGCGCGACCTCAACGAGGCGATGGCGACGCTGGAGGACGCGATCCGCCGCATCGACCGCGAGACGCGCGAGCGGCTCCAGCACACTTTCGACGAGGTGAACCGCCACCTGGGCCAGATGTTCCCTGCGCTGTTTGGGGGCGGCCACGCGCGGCTGGTCCTGACCGGCGGCGAGATCCTCGACGCTGGCGTGGAGATGACGGCGCAGCCGCCCGGCAAGAAGAACACCACCATTCACCTGCTCTCGGGCGGCGAAAAGGCGCTGACCGCGCTGGCGCTGGTATTCTCCATGTTCCAGCTCAACCCGGCGCCGTTCTGCCTGCTCGACGAGGTGGACGCCCCGCTCGATGACCACAACACCGGGCGTTTCTGCGAGCTCGTGAAGAAGATGTCGCACCAGTCCCAGTTCCTGTTCATCAGCCATAACAAGATCACCATGGAAATCGCCCAGCAGCTGCTCGGCATCACCATGCAGGAGCCGGGGGTCTCCCGGGTGGTGGCGGTCGATATCGACGAAGCGCTGAAGCTATCCGAAGCCGCGGCGTGACATGGGCCGCGGGGAGATGGGTCGATGAGCGACCTGCAGTTGAGCCTCCTCATGATCGGCGCGCTGGTGGTGGGCGCCGTCTTCATCTACAACTGGATACAGGAACGCCGTCTGCGCCGCCGTCTCCAGCAGTCCTTCGGAGAGGCGCACCACGACATTCTGCTGAAGGCGGGGCGCGATGCCATGCCGGGAGATGGCCGGCTCGAGCCGCAATTCGTCGCAGCGGAGCCCGGCCGCGCGTATGAGGCTTCGCCGGCGCTTGCAGACGACGCCGCGGGCTTCGACGAAGTCCTGGACTATGTCGCCGAGATCGCCGCGGAGGCGACGATCTCCGACGCCCTGGTCGGCGAGCTGACCAGCAGGATCGCGTCGTGCGGCAGGCCCGCTCACGCCCGCGGCTTCGACCCGCAGCGGGGCGGCTGGGAGGATATCGTGCGCGGCGCCGGCGACCGCTATACGCGATTGCGGGCGGGTCTCCAGATCGTGAACCGGGCCGGCCCGGTCAATACCGCCCAGCTCGCTGCTTTCTGCGACGCGATACGGCAATGCGGCGAGAAGGTCCCCGCGGCGGCCGTGGAATGCCCCGATCCGCAGGCAGCGCTCAAGCTCGCACGCGACCTCGATGCGTTCTGCGCCACCGTCGATGTGGCGATCGGAGTCAACATCATCGCGGCGGAAGGCCAGGCGTTCGGCGGGACCCGGATCCGCGCGGCCGCCGAGGCGGCCGGGTTCAAGCTCGAGCCCGACGGCGTATTCCACTTCCGCGGCGGCGGGCGGCAGACGCTGTTCACGCTTGACAACCACGAGCCGGCCCCCTTCCTTCCCGAGAGCATCAAGGGGCTCACCACCAGCGGGATCACGCTGCTGCTGGATGTGCCGCGGGTCGGGCACGGCGGCGAAGTCCTCGCGCGGATGCTCGGCGTGGCGGAAGACCTGGCGGGCGCCCTCGACGGGCGGCTGGTCGATGACAACCGGGCGGTGTTGAGCGAAGCCGGGGTCGAGCGGATCAAGCAACAGCTGAGCTCGATCCAGGCGGCGATGGCGGCGCGCGACGTGCCGGCGGGCGGAGCGCGGGCGCTGCGGCTGTTCTCCTAGCGATGAGCGTTCCCAAGCAGGCGGCGGCGCGCGCCGCGGAGCTGCGGCAGCGCATCGAGCGCGCCAACCATGAGTACTACGTGCTGGACGCGCCGACGCTGCCGGACGCGGAATACGACCGGCTATTTCGCGAGCTGCAGGCGCTCGAGCAGGAACATGCAGAGCTGGTTACTCCGCACTCGCCGACGCAACGAGTGGGGGCGGCGCCGCGCACCGACTTGCCCAAGGTGATGCATGCCGTGCCGATGCTGTCGATACGCACCGAAACGGATGCGGGGCCCGGGGGCGCGGTGGCGTTCGACCAGCGCATGCGGCGCGAGTTGAAGCTCGCGCCGGACGATCCGCCCATCGAGTACAACGCGGAGCTCAAGTTCGACGGCATAGCGATCAGCCTGCGCTACGAGGAGGGGCTGTTCACGCGTGCCGCGACGCGCGGCAACGGCGAAGTGGGCGAGGACGTGACACCCAATGTCCGCACCATCCGCAGTGTGCCGCTGCGCCTGAAATCCGCCGCGCCGCCGCTGCTGGAAGTGCGCGGCGAGGTGTTCATGAGGCGCGCCGATTTCGAGGCGCTCAACGAGCGGCAGCGCGCCGCCGGCGAAAAGATATTCGTCAATCCGCGTAACGCGGCCGCGGGTTTCGTGCGCCAGCTGGACTCGCGGATCACGGCGACCCGCCCGCTGTCGTTCTATGCGTACGGCTTCGGCGAGGCCTCCGGCTGGAAGCTGCCTTCGAAGCAGGGCGGCGTGCTCGATGCACTCGCCGATCTCGGCGTGCCCGTGTCTCCGGAGCGCGCGGTGGCGGCGGGCGCCGACGGGCTGGTGAAATTCCATGCCGCGATCGCCGCAAAGCGCGACCGGCTGCCCTTCGATATCGACGGTGTCGTCTACAAGGTGAACAGCCTCGAGCTCCAGACCCGTCTCGGCTTCGTCTCCCGCGAGCCGCGCTGGGCGGTCGCGCACAAGTTTCCCGCCCAGGAGGAGCTGACGCGGGTGCTGGACATCGAGGTTCAGGTTGGCCGCACCGGCAAGCTTACGCCGGTCGCCAGGCTGGAGCCGGTCTTTGTCAGCGGCGTCACGGTGAGTAATGCGACGTTGCACAACGAGGACACCATCAATGCCCTCGACCTGCGCATCGGCGATACAGTGATCGTGCGGCGCGCCGGGGACGTGATTCCGCAGGTCGTCGCGGTGGTCGCCGAGCGCCGCCCCGGGGAGGCCCGGCGCTTCGTGATGCCGACGCAGTGCCCGGTCTGCGGGTCGGCGGTGCTGCGCGACGAGGGCGAAAAGGACCATCGCTGCGGCGGCGGCCTGGTCTGTCCCGCGCAGCGCAGGCAAGCGCTGTTGCATTTCGCCTCGCGCCGGGCCATGGATATCGAGGGGCTCGGAGACAAGCTCGTGGAGCAGCTGGTCGAGCAGGATATTGTCAAGACGCCGGCAGACCTATACCGGCTCGGCCCGGACACGGTGGCCGGGCTGGCGCGGATGGGCGACAAATCGGCGTCCAACCTGATCGCGGCGATCGAAAAAAGCCGGAACGCAACGCTCGCGCGCTTTGTCTACGCACTGGGCATACGCACTGTGGGCGAGGCCACCGCAAGGGACCTGGCCCGGCATTTCGGCAGCTTCGACGCTATCATGCAGGCTGACGAGGCGGCGCTGCAGCAGGTGCAGGACGTCGGCCCCGTGGTGGCGGCGAGCATTGCGGGGTTTTTTCGCGAGCCGCACAACCGGGATGTTGTGCAACAATTACGCGACCTCGGCGTCAGGTGGACAGAGGGACCCGGGCAGGCGACGGCGGCGGAACGGCTGCTCTCGGGGAAGACTTTCGTCCTGACAGGCACCCTGCCGGGCCTGAGCCGCGACGAGGCGAAGGAGTTGATCGAGTCGCGCGGTGGCAGGGTGATCGGCAGCGTGTCGAAGAAGACGGACTACGTGGTCGCTGGCACCGATCCGGGAAGCAAGTACGACAAGGCCCGCCAGCTGGGCATCACGCTGCTGGACGAGGAAGCATTGTTGAAACTGGTGAGAAAGAACACCTAGCCGTGAAGATTACCAAGGCGGTATTTCCGGTCGCGGGCATGGGCACCCGGTTTCTGCCGGCGACCAAGGCGAGCCCGAAGGAAATGATGCCGATCGTGGACAAGCCGCTCATCCAGTATGCGGTGGAGGAAGCGGTCGCGGCCGGGATGACCGAGATGATTTTCATCACGGGACGCGGCAAGCGGGCGATCGAGGACCATTTCGATTCGGCGATCGAGCTGGAGGGCGAGCTGCAGCAGCGCAAGCAGAAGGACCTGCTGCGCATGGTGCGCAATATCACCCCGCGGCATGTGTCGTGCACCTACGTGCGGCAACCCAAGGCGCTGGGGCTGGGACACGCCATCCTGTGCGCGATGCCGGTGGTGGGCGACGTGCCGTTTGCGGTCGTGCTCGCCGATGACCTTATCGACGGCAATCCACCGGTGCTCAAGCAGATGGCCGGAGTCTTTGCCCGGCGCGGCCGCTCGGTGGTGGCCGTGCAGGACGTTGAGCGCGAGGAGACGCGGCGCTACGGCATCGTGCGCGTCGACAAGGGGTCGAAATCACCCCACCGCGTCCACGGCATCGTCGAGAAACCGGAGCCCAAGGCGGCGCCATCGACGCTGGGAGTGGTGGGGCGCTACCTCCTGACTCCGCGCATCTTCCATCACCTGCAGCACGTGAAGCCCGGATCCGGGGGCGAGATCCAGCTGACCGACGCCATCGCCGCGCTGGTGGGCGAGGAGGATGTGTTCGCCTACGAGTTCGAGGGGCAGCGCTACGATTGCGGCAGCAAGCTCGGCTACCTGCAGGCCAACCTCCAGTTCGCCCTCAAGCACCCCGAGGTGGGCGCTTCGTTCCGCAAGTACTTGCGCGACGGCGCCTTGAAATAGCCTATCGCAGGGCCCGGCGCGGCCTATAATTGGCTCAAACCGGACGCAGGGTGCCGGTTTGAGCGGCGCGCGATCGAACGGACAAAGTCGGCTTGCCGCTCATCGCGCGCCCGCCAGAGTATGGCCGACAAGCTCATGATCGTGATGGTGAACACCGATCCGCGCAACGCGGCCGAGCTCGGCGCGCCGTTTTTCCAGGCCACGGTGGCGGCGGCGATGGACTACGAGGTCGAGGTGATCCTCACCGCGCGCGCCGGCGAGCTCGCCAAGAAAGGCGTGGCGGAGAGCCTTTTCGTCCGGGAAGGCTCGGGCAAGAGCGTCTACGATTTCATCAAGGACGCCCACGAGGCGGGCGTGCGCTTCAAGATCTGCACTCCCACGCTCGACCTTTGGGGCAACGACCTCATCCCCGAAATCGAAGAGACGGTCGGCGGCGCCTACGTCATCCAGCAGGCCATGGACGACCGGGTCGTCACGTTTACATACTGATTGTCTCTCTCACCCGAAAAAGCGCAGCGCGCACTCGACACGGCGGAGCGGTTGTGCTCCGCGGCGGAAGTCACCCAGGCAGTGACGCGCATGGCGGGCGAGATCACGGCCGCGCTGGGGCGCAGCTTCCCGCTCGTGCTGTGCGTGATGCGCGGGAGCGTCATCTTCGCGGGGCAGCTGCTGCCACGGCTCGAGTTTCCGCTGGAATTCGACTACCTCGACGTCACCCGCTATCGCGAGGAGACGCGCGGCGGCGAGATCGCCTGGAAGGTGACGCCGGGCACGGCGGTGGCGGGCCGCGTCGTGCTGGTGCTGGATGACATCCTGGACGAAGGGCAGACGCTGGCCGCGGTCAAGGGAAAGCTCCTGGCGGCCGGCGCGAGCCGGGTATCTTGCGCCGTGTTTGCCGAGAAGGACATCGGACGCGCCAAGCCGGTCACCGCGGATTTCGTCGGGGTGCACCTGCCCAACCGCTACGTATTCGGTTTCGGCATGGATATTGGCGGGGCCTGGCGCAACCTGCCGGAGATCTACGCCGTCAAGGAGGGTAATGAGTAATGGGTAATGCGTTGTGCGCAATGGGGGCGAGCCTCTGCGAGCCCACGCATCACCCATCACCCATCACCCATCACGCGCCATGCTAGGAATCATCGGCGGCAGTCTGGTGACCCAGCTTGCCAATCTGGAAGTGACGCGGCGGCTGGTCGTGCGCACACCGTACGGCGAGCCGTCGGCCGCGCTCACCTTCGGGCGCATCCGTGACCGCGAGGTGGTGTTTCTGGCGCGGCACGGCTATGGCAACACCATTCCGCCGCACGAGGTCAACTACTGCGCGAACATCTGGGCGCTGCACGCGCAGCAGGTGAAGGACGTGGTCGCGGTGGCGGCGGTAGGGGGCATCCGCTCGGACCTCGGCCCGGGCATGCTCGCGGTGCCCAACCAGATCATCGACTATACCCACGGGCGGCAGGCGACCTATTTCTCGCGCACGGACCACAGCGTGACCCACGTAGC
>DATFVY010000062.1:0-2509 GCA_035259925.1 Burkholderiales bacterium | reverse complement strand
CCGCCCGCTGGTGCAGGAAGAGTTCGGCGATCTGCCCGGGATCGACGTCGAGGAGGTAAAGGCGATGCTGGATGCGGGCAAGCCCCTCCAGTTCATTGATGCCAGGCCGCGACACTACGTCTCGCGCACCCAGGACATCATCGACGGAGCCACGTGGCGCGATCCGGAGCGGGTGCAGGAGTGGATGGGCCAACTTTCGAAATCCGATCCGGTGGTCGTGTTCTGCGTCTACGGCTTCCATGTCGGCTGCCGCACGGCCGTTACCCTGCGCGAAGCCGGGTTCGACGCGAAGTACATGAAGGGCGGCCATTCGGGCTGGAAGGCGATTGGAGGGCCAATCCGATTCGAGCGGTGATCGCGCGAGCCTCGATGTTCACAGATTCACTGAAGCTTGAGATGAAGGGGCCAATCATGGTTGCACTGATGGTGCTGGCGGCGAATGCTGCGTCCGCGGAAACCGACAACTTCGACACGTACAAGCCCGGGACCGAACCCGACGGCTGGACGTGCGGCGTCACCGGGAAAGGAACCCCGAAGTGGGTCGTCCATGCCGAGCCCTCTGCGCCCAGCGCGCCGCACGTCCTTCGGCAAGCCGGCTCGGGAACCTTTCCATGGTGCGTGAAGAAGGCCGCGTCGCTCGCGGACGGCTTCGTGGAAGTCAAATTCAAGCCCGAGAAGGGCAAAGAAGACCAGGCCGGGGGCTTGGTCTGGCGCTGGAAGGACGGGGACAACTACTACGTCGCGCGCGGCAACGCGCTGGAGAACAACGTCTCCCTCTACTACACCGCGAACGGCAGGCGCAACACGCTCAAGTACGTGAACGCGCCGGTGCCGGGCAACGTCTGGCACACGCTGCGCGTGGAGTTCTCCGGAACCCGCATTAAGGTACTGCTGGATGGCACGACGTACATCGACCAGGAGGACAGTCACATTCAGGGCTCGGGCGCGGTCGGCGTCTGGACGAAGGCAGACAGCGTCACCGCCTTTGACGACTTCAGCTATGGAACCGTCGTCAAATAGGGTTGGGTCGTGACGAGCGATGTCAATATCATCGACTTCCACAAGCGCCACCTCCCAGGTGGGGCTGGGGGCAAGCGCATTTGCGAAGGGTCGCGCAGCTCTCGGCAGCCACTCGGCCGAGCAGCCGAGTTGTGCGTGCGCACGCCGCACGGCGCCTGGTCCGTCGTCGTCGCGCGGGACTGGCGCTTCGCCTACCTGAGCGCCGTGCCGTGCACGGATCGTCCCGCGACATCGGATGCTGTCCGGCTGAAGGAGGAATGACGCGTGAAACCCAAGGGCACGCTCCTGCTGTCGCGCGGCGACGTCGAGCGCCTGCTCACCCCGGACGCCTGCATCGCGGCGGTCGAAGATGCGTTCCGTCAGCATGCGCTCGGAACGATCCCGCCGCCCGGGATTCTCGGCCTGCACGCGGAAGAAGGAAGCTTTCACGTCAAGGCAGGGCTGCTTACGGCCGACCGACCGTACTTCGCAGCCAAGCTCAACGCGAACTTTCCGTACAACGGCGCGCGTCGCGGCCTGCCCACCATCCAGGGCGTTGTCGTTCTGTTCGACGCCGCCGACGGTGCGCCGCTCGCCGTGCTGGACTCGATCGCGATCACTGCGCTGCGCACGGCGGCCGCGACGGCGGTTGCGGCGAAATACTTGGCTGCCGAGCGGTGCGAAGCGGCGTTGATCTGCGGCTGTGGCGCCCAGGCGCCCGCGCAGGTGCGCGCGTTGTTGCGGGTACGCACGCCTGCGCGCCTGTATGCCTATGACCAGGATGGCGCAAGGGCCGCCGCGTTGACGGCCGCCCTCAGCGAGGAGTTGGCGATAGCGATCACCCCGATCGCAGATCTGGAGCGGGCAGCCGCCGCAAGCGACATCGTCGTCACGTGCACAACGGCGAATCGCTACTTCCTCACGCGCGAAATGGTGCGCGCCGGAGCCTTCATTGCGGCGGTCGGCGCCGACAACGAAAACAAGCAGGAGATCGAGCCACGCTTGCTCGCTCACGCGACGGTGGTGACCGACCTCACCGAGCAAGCCTGCGTGATCGGCGATCTGCACCACGCGGTCGCCGCGGGAGTCATGTCGCGCGACGCCGTGCACGCCGAACTCGGTGAAATCCTGATCGGCAGCAAACGCGCACGCGCCCGTGCCGACGAGATCATCGTGTTCGACTCGACCGGTACCGGGCTCCAGGACGTTGCCGCAGCGGTTGCGGCGTACCGGCGGGCGCTAGCAGAGAAGGTCGGCGGTCAAATTCTCTTCAACGATCTCGCCGGAGATAACTAGTCATGCAGCCCTGGCCGTTGAACGGCCTGTCGCTCAAGCCGGCCGAGGCCCACTACGAGAACCTCGTCCTTGCGGGGCGAGCGTTGCGCGCGTTTGCTGATGGCTTCGTGGCGGTCCTCCTACCGGCCTACCTGCTCGCGCTCGGCCACGGTCAGCTGCAGGTCGGGCTCCTCAGCACGGTCACACTCTTCGGTTCGGCGGCCGCGACGCTCGC
>DATFVY010000061.1:0-4372 GCA_035259925.1 Burkholderiales bacterium | reverse complement strand
GATGGCGCCCGAGCTGCGCCGCTGCGTGAAGGAAAAGGGCTTCAAGGCCGGCCACCTGGTGTGCTACTGCGGCCCGCGCAATCTCGACCACCCGTCTTTCCATGGCTACTACGCGGCTGCGCAGGAGCTCGACGTCCCGCTCCTGTGCCACCCCAACAGCGTCGGCGAGCTGACCGACCGCTTCGACAACTTCTTCAAGCTGCACATCGCCGGCCGTCCCAACAACTGCACCACGGCCCTGATCGCGCTGGTGGCGGGAGGCGTACTGGAGAAATTCCCCAAGCTGCGGGTCGCCTTCTTCGAATGCAGCACGGAGTGGCTGCTCTACTGGATGCACCGCATGGACGACGACTGGGAGTGGGCGTCCGAATACGCCGCGGAGACCGGCGGCATCGCGCTCACGATGGCGCCCTCCGAGTACATCAAGCGCAACTGCTACGTCACCTGCGAAGCCGACGAGCGCTACCTCGCCAACGCGGTGGCCGAGCTGGGCGCCGACCATATCTGCATGGCGACGGACTACCCGCACTTCGACTCGAAGTTTCCGGAGACCGTCGCCGGCATCCGGGAACGCAGCGACCTCACCGCCCGGCAGAAGGAGATGATCCTGGGCGGGACCGCCGCGTCATTGCTCAGGCTCTAGCCTCGCGTCGCGAGCGAATGCCCGCCATTTCAAGGCCTTGTGAGGCCCGCTGTCGACTCGGCGCCGGTTTGCCTGCATACTGCCGGTGGAATGCTTTGCAGGGCCGGGTTGTTTACCGGAAGTGTCATTCTCCAGGAAAGGGGATTTCATGAAGAGATACGGTTTCATCCAGGCGTTCGTGCTCGCTCTTTTGCTGGCGTTCCTGCCCGGCCGGGCGGCGGCGCTGGACGTGGGCGACAAGGCGCCCGACTTCGAGTTGCCGAGCACGCAGGCGTCGGGAAAATTCAAGCTGAGCGATTTTGCCGGGAAGAAGAACGTCATCGTCCAGTTCTACGTCCTCGATTTCACGCCGACGTGAGTGAAGGAAATGTCGTCCAGTAGGGACGACCATCCGAAGTTCACGGCCGTCGACACGGAGATCATCGGCATCAGCATGAACCACCCGCTTTCGCAGAAGCAATTCTCGGAATTTCTCAAGCTCAACTTCCCGCTGGTCTCCGACTTTCCGGACGGGAAGACGACCCAGGCGTATGGCGTGTTCAACGCCGAACGCCGGCTGGCGCAGCGCTCGTATTTCATCGTCGACAAGCAGGGGGTCATCCGCTACAAGAAAGTGCTCGCTCCCAAGGAGCCGCTGGTCGAGAACGAGGCGCTCATCGCGGAGGTCAAAAAGCTGAAGTAAGGACCCCACGTGCCCGCTATCTGGTATCGCGGCCGGCTGGTTCTCCTGCTGGCCGCTTTTATTTTGGGCGCCGCCCCGCTTCATGGCTGGGCGGCGTCGGCCGATTTCAAGGCGATCCCCAAGCTGACCGAGGTGAAGGAGCGCATGGATGCGCCCGACTTCACCTTGGCCAGCGCGGACGGCAGGAAAGTTTCGCTCAAGGACTTCCGCGGCAAGGTGGTGTTCCTCAACTTCTGGGCGACCTGGTGCGAGTCCTGCCGCGACGAGATGCCGTCCATGGAGCGCCTCTACAAGGATTACAAGGGCAAGGGGCTGGAAATCGTCGCGGTGAACGTCAAGGAGAAGCGGCAGGACGCGCTCGCCTTCGCGAAGGAGCTCAAGCTCACCTATCCCGTGCTGCTGGATCCCGAAGGCGAAGCGGGCATCCTCTACGGCGCCTTCGGCCTGCCCGCGACCTACGTAATCGACCGCAAGGGCGTGGTCCTGGCGCGCATGCTCGGCCCGGCAGACTGGAACAGCCCCGCGGCACGCAAGCTCTTCGCCGCGCTCCTCGAGCAGAAGTAGCGCTCGTTCCTGCCGACCCCGTGCCGCGCCGGTTCACACCGTGGACGGCGTGCTGGCCAAGGCCAGCGCTTCGCAGTAGAGTCCCTGTTCCCGCGCCGTTCCGCCACATCTCCAGGGGGCTCCCATGATCTACGAAGTCAGGACCTACGACTGCAAGCCGCAATCCGTGCCGGAAGTCGAGAAGCGCTTCGCCGAGGCCTACGAAACCCGCAAGAAGTTCTCGCAGCTCGCCGCCTACTGGCACACCGAGATCGGCCCGCTCAACCAGGTCATTCACGTGTGGCCGTACAAGGATCTCGAAGAGCGCAGGAAAATCCGCGAGGCGGCGGTCAAGGAAAGCGGCGGCAAATGGCCACCCAGCACCTCGGAATTCATGGTGGCCCAGCGCTCGGACATCTTCCAGCAGTTCGATTTCTCGCCGGAGTTGAAAGCCGGCAAGCAGGGGCCGTTCTTCGAGATGCGCATCTACACCTACCAGACCGGGCAGCTCGAGAATCTCACGCGGGCATGGGCGCACGCCCTGCCCCATCGCCTGAAGTTCGGGCCGGCGACCGCGATCTGGTATTCCGAGCTCGGCGGCCTCAACAAGTTCGTCCACATCTGGCCCTACAAGTCCCTGGACGAGCGCTGGAACGTCCGCAACAAGACCCGGGACACCGGCGACTGGCCGCCGTCGGCCGCGGCGAAGAAGGCAGGCCTGCCGCCCTACCACCTGGCCATGCAGGAGAACAAGATCGTCATGCCGGCCGCGTTTTCGCCACTTCAGTAGGAACGCCCGTGGAGCACGCGGCGAAGACCCCGGCAGGCGCGCTGTCGCTGGCCGCGTTCGCGCTGTACGCGCTGCTGGCGGCCCTCTTCTACTATCCCGACTACCCGGCCTCGGTGTGGCCTATCGCCGGAGCCGGCATCCTCGCGTGCCTCGCGGTGGCATTCAATTCCGCCTACTGGCGTCTCGCCGTAATCCTGGCCTCATGCGTCTACCTGGGGTTTTATGTCACCCGAGTGATGCGCATGGTTGTGCTGACCTCGGGTTTCGAAATATCCTCGCTTCCGTCCGCCCTCGGTCTCTACTTCAAGAGCCTGTGGGGGGTGACCACCGTAATGGTTTACGAAAAGGGCGTCGCAGCGAGCCTGATGCACGGCTATATCGAATACGTCATGCCCGTGCTGAGCCTGGTACTGATCGTCCTCGCCTGGATGTCGCGGCGCCGGGCCGTGGCTGAATCGACAAGATAGGAGTCTCACATGCACATGATGGAACTGGTCGACCGCGGCCTGCAGGACGAGACCCGCATGATGCGGGATGTCACCCGCAAATTCGTGAACGATCACGTCATCCCCTTCGTGCGCCAGAACTGGCAGCAGGAGTGGAGCATGAAGCCCGAGGGCCGGCTGCCCGCGAAGATCCTGCAGGTGGCCGACGAGATCGGCATCCGCACGCTCGGCGTCCCCGAGGAATTCGGCGGCACGCCGCTCGACCCCAAGACCGAGGTGCAGACCTTCGCCGTGATCTCCGAGGAGCTCTCGCGCGGCGACTGCGGCCTGTCCGACAAGATGGTGCAGATCTGGAAGGTCTCGGTGTTGCTGAGGAACGTCGCGCCGCGCCACCTGCAGGAGCTGTGGTTCCCGCGGGTGGTGAAGGACCCGACCTTCCTCCTCGCGCACTGCCTGACCGAGCCCAGCGGCGCCTCCGACCGCTGGCTCCCGTACAACGTCCCGGAAGCGGCCATGCGCACGAAGGCGGTTCTAAAGGGCGACCGCTGGGTGATCAACGGCCGCAAGCAGTTCATCAGCAACGGCTACGACGCCAAGCTCTACGTGGTGTACGCCAATACCAATCCCAAGGCGGGCATGCTGCAGGGCACCTCGAGCTTCCTCGTCCCGCGCGAGACCAAGGGCCTCACCGTCCAGCGCTGCAACGAGACGCTCGGCGGGCGCTTCATGAACAACGGCGAGCTCGTGTTCGAGGACATGGAGCTGCCGCAGGACCACCTGCTGGTCGAGAACAATGCCCTCTCCCGCGCCGGCATCTATTTCCGCCCCGGCAAGATCATCCAGGGCTCGAAGAACCTCGGGGTGGGGGTGCGGGCCTTCGAGGAAACCGCGAAGTACGTCCAGGAATACGTGCAGGGCGGGCGCATCCTGATCAAGCACCAGGCGACCGCGATCCGGCTCGCCGAGATGGCAACCAAGATCTGCGCGGTGCGAGGCTTGCTGCGGGAAGCCGCGGCGGCGGTGGACGCGAACGCACCGGACGCGGACGTCCTCACCAACATGGTCAAGCTCTACGCCTCCGAGGCGGTGCTGGAAGTGTGCAAGCACGCGATGGAGCTGCACGGCGGCAACGGCACCATGCTCGACTTCGGCATCGAGAAGCTCTACCGCGACGCATCCATGTTCCTGCACATGGACGGCACGGTGGACGTCACCAAGTTCAAGATCGTCAAGGCGCTGTTCCCCGATACGGCGGGGAAGTACGCCGG
>DATFVY010000060.1:0-3761 GCA_035259925.1 Burkholderiales bacterium | reverse complement strand
GGCCATGACCGGCTGCGACTACGTTTTCAGCGTGCACGAAGCGCTTTACGCGAAGCCGGCCGGCCTCACCCCGGACGAGGTCAGGGCGCTGCGAAACCGGGGCAATTCGGCGCGGTTCGGCGGGCGTGAAAATGCGTTGCTAGCCTACGTCGATGCCATGACCCAGGACGTCGAGGTGGCGAATTCCATGTTCGAAGACATGCGCCGGAGCTTCAGCGACCGCGAAGTGGTCGAGGTGACCGTGCTCGCCGCCGCCTACAACATGCACACCCGCTTCCTTAAGGCGCTCGGGTTCGAGCCGGAGTAGCCGTGGCGGGCGACCGAAAAGCGGTCCTCGTCGTCGAGGACGACCCCTTTCCGCGGCTGATCCAGGTCATACTGGATCCGGACACGCCCGCCGCGCGGGTCGATGCCTTCGCCCATTTCTTCGCCCACGAACTCCCGGATTTCGCGGGTTGGTGCGAACGTCTGCGCGCGCGCATTGGCAACATCTACCCTGCGGAGGTGCGGCTCGTCGCGGACCAAGCGGCGCTGCTCGCGGGGCTTCCGGGAGCCGGCATCGCGGTAACGGAGTCATTGACGGTCGGCGAAGCGGAGATCACCGCGGCGGGCGGCGCGCTGCGGCTCGTGCAGAAATACGGCACGGTGGTCTCGAATATAGACGCTCGCGCCTGCGCGCGTGCCAGCATCCGCGTGCTCACGCTGCGACGCAGGGTCAACATCTCGTGCGCCGAGCATGCGCTGGCGCTGATGTTCGCGCTGGCGCGCAAGATCCACGAGAGCGCGGGGCTGATCAGCATCGAGCAGCTGAAGGCCGCAGGCTATTCGCCGACGCAGTACGACCGCGCGCACACGGCCAATGCCAACTGGGCACGCATCACCGGCACGAAGAATCTTTCGCGCCGCCAGCTCGGCATCGTCGGCCTGGGCGAGATCGGGCGCGAGGTTGCGCTGCGCGCGGCAGCATTCGGCATGCGTATCGTCTACACCCAGCGCCACCGGCTCGCGGCGCACGAGGAGGGGCGCTATGCCGCGACCTGGGCCTCGCTCGAGGAGTTGCTCGCAGGCAGCGATTTCGTCACCCTGCATCTGCCGACGAACGACGCCACCCGCGGCATCATCGGCCGCCGCGAGCTGGGTCAGATCAAGCAGGGCGCGATCCTGGTCAACATCTCCCGTCCGCAACTCGTAGACCGTGCCGCGCTGCTGGAAGCCCTGGAGGCCGGCCGCCTCGGCGGATTCGGGCTCGATCCCCACTACGACGCGCCGGGACGCGCCGACGACCCGTTGCTGCGCTTCCGCAACGTGATCATCACGCCGCACCTGGCGGGATCACCCCGCTTCAACTCGCTCGAGGATTTCGAGGAGCTGCTGCTGGGGCTCAACCATGAATACCGGTGAAGCGGTGAGGAGGTGAGGAAGTGAGGAAAGATCTCCGGCTGCGCCGTCACTGCCTCACTGCTTCACTGCCTCACTTCACCGGCATCGCCCTCCTGCTCCTGACCGCGGCGATGCCGGTGTCGGCGCAGCCCTATCCTGCCCGTCCCATCCGCCTCATCGTGCCGTTTCCGCCGGGCACGACGCTCGACGTGGTGGGGCGGCTGGTCGCGCTGCGCGCCGGCGACCGCCTGGGACAGCAGGTCGTGGTGGACAACCGCTCCGGCGCCAGCGGCACGATAGGCGTGGAAACGGCGGCGCGCGCTGCGCCTGACGGCTACACGTGGGGGCTGGGCACCACCACCACGCACGCGCTGGCTCATATCCTCAACCCCAAGCTCGGCTACGACCCGGTCCGCGATTTCGCGCCGGTCGCGCTGCTGGGCGAGACGCCCTATTTCCTGACGACGAATCCTGCGTTCCCGGCGTCGAACGTGCGCGAATTCGTCGCCTATGCCCGCGCCAATCCGGGAAAGGTCTCGTACGCGTCGGTCGGCAACTTCAGCATGGGGCACCTCGCCGGCGAGCTGCTGAAAAAGGCAGGCGGGTTCGAGATGGTCCATGTCCCCTACAAGGGATCCAATCTCGCGCTGATCGATCTCCTCGCGGGGCGTATCCAGCTCAACGTCAGCACGATCCCCGCCTCGCTACCGCACGTCAGGGCCGGCAAGCTGCGCGCGCTGGCGGTCGCCAGCCCCCAACGCGTCGCCACGTTGCGTGACACCCCTACCGTCGCGGAATCGGGGTTTCCAGGTTACGAAGCGGTGCTGTGGGTCGGCGCTTTTGTCCCGGCGCGCACGCCGGACGCCGTGCTCGCCCGGATCCGGCGCGAAACGGACGCCGTGCTGCACTCGGCCGAGATGCGCGACGCGCTGGCCGAGCAGGCGTTCGAGCCCGGCAAGCTCGAGCCCGCGGCCTTCGCCGCGCGCATGCGGGAGGACACCGCGCGGTGGCAGAAAGTGATCACCGAGTCCGGTCTCAAGCCGGATCAGTGACGACTGACGACTGACGGCTGACGGTGAAAGCTGTCGTCACTCATCAGTCATCAGTCGTCACGCATTTTGCTTTTTGACGCTGCCGAGCTCGGCCCAGATCTCGAGCTCGCGGGGCATCGGCGGCGGCGCGCCCGTAAGCCCCAGTTCCGCGACGACGGTCGAGCTCTCGACCCGGCCGCGGCCGTCCAGGAACAATCCCTTCACGAAAGAATGCGCGCACAGCACGTCGCCCACCTCGAAGCGCTGCTCCATGTAGGCCCACTTGTCGTCCCACGTCACCAGCCGCGTGATGAGATCGAACTGCTGGAAAGGCCGGATCGCGCGAATGAAGTTGATCTCCGCCGCACCGAGGGCCGCGCGCCAGCGCTTGCGGACAATGATGCGCAGCAACCCCATCTGCGCGACCAGGTGCAGCCGTCCCAGGTCCATGAACGACAGGTAGCGCCCGTTGTTCATGTGCAGGTTGATGTCGCAGTCGGTGGGCAGCACGCGGAAAGTGACGCGCGACTCCTCGAACACGCCCCTGCGCGGCAACCCGATCAGTTTGAGCAGCAGCAGGAACAGGCGAAGGTAGAGATTCATGCCCCGGTCACTGGTCACCGGCGGCCTTCCGACGCGCCGCCATATGGAACATCAACGTGGCGTCGGCCGCAGCGCGCCACCGGCGGTCAGATCCCCGATAAATCACCGGGGCCCCTCTTCCGCGCCTCGGCGCGCACTGGTCACGGCTTTCTTGCGGTGACGGAGGTACTCGACGATGCCCGGGGAGATGGAGAGCAGGACGATCGCCACGATCACCCAGGTCAGGTTCTGCTTGACCCACGGCACGTTGCCGAAGTAGTAGCCGGCGTAGGCGAGCGAGCCGACCCACGCGATGCTGCCGGAGAAGCTGTAGAACAGGAAGGTCCCGTAGCGCATCCGCCCGATGCCGGCCACGAACGGCGCAAAGGTGCGGACGATCGGCATGAAGCGCGCGAGGAATACGGTCTTCGCCCCGTACTTGTCGTAGAAGCGCTGGGTGCGCGCCAGGTGCCCGGGGTTGAGCAGGCGCGAGTCGGGGCGCGAGAACACGCGCGGGCCCACGTAGCGCCCGATCCAGTAGTTGGTGTTATCCCCCAGGAACGACGCGCAGGCGAGCGCTGCGAACAACCCGTGGATGTACATGTCGCCCGCCGCCGCAATGGCGCCCGCGACGAACAGCAGCGAGTCTCCCGGGAGGAACGGCGTCACCACCAGGCCGGTCTCGCAGAAAATGATCGCGAACAGGATCGCGTAGATCCACGGGCCGTAGTTCGCGACCAGCCACTGCAGGTGGCGGTCGAGATGGAG
>DATFVY010000059.1:0-5277 GCA_035259925.1 Burkholderiales bacterium | reverse complement strand
GAAGAGCTGATCACCAGCGGCAAGATCTACAGCGCCGAGGAAATGGCGGCACTGGGGGTCGTCGACGCCGTTGCCGAGAACGGCAAGGGCGAGGCGGAAGTGGCGGCGCTGATCCGGCGCCGGGCGCGCAGCCGTAACGGGCTCGCGGCGCTGGCGCAGGCACGCCGGCGCGTGCGCCGCATCGAGTTCTCGGAGCTGCTGGACATCGTGCAGATCTGGGTCGACAGCGCAATGAGGCTCAACTCGCGCGATCTCAAGCTCATGCAGCGCCTGGTCTCGCGCCAGAACGGCCTCAACGAGTCGCAGCAGATCCACTAGGGCCTGGCGGCGGATGGGCCGGAGGCTGAAGGCGCCGGTTTCGGCGCCAGCGGCGGCTTGACAGGAGCATAGGCAGAGCGGCCGGCCGCGCGCCGGCAGAGCCTCCATGACAACGGATTTGGAGTAAAATCATGAGCCATATAATGCGCAAGGAGCCGCGGCGACCGCCCGCGGCAAGAAAGACTGCGCCGAACAGGGGACCCGGAGTGGCCAAGCCGCCGCAGCCGACGGAGTACAGCATCCAGGAAGTGTCCGAGATGCTCGGTATTCCGATCCAGAAGCTGCGCCGCTGGGACGAGCAGGGTGTGCTGACCGCGACGCGGTCACATGGAGGCCACCGGCGCTATGACCGCGAGCTGATAGACCGGCTCGCCAGCGCGGGAGCGCCTGCCGCCAGCGACAAGGCCACCAAGGAGCTGGCCACCATCCGCAAGTCGCTGGCCGAAAAGCGGCGCATCATCCAGCTGCTGCTGGATAGCGAGTCCCGCTACCGCGACCTGGTCGAAACTTCGCACGATCTCATCTGGACCACCGACTCGCAGGGCCGCTTCACCTATCTCAACGCCGCCTCGCACGCCATCTTCGGGCTCGCGCCCAAGGACCTGGTAGGCCGCTGCTTCTTCGACTTCGAGGCCACCCCCTCGCACGTCTCGAACCGGCGCTTCCTCTCCACGCTCAAGAAGAGCGGCGAGGTCAAGCATTACGTGACACGCCTCGTCACCGCCGGCGGGCACGACCGCTGGATCGGGATCAACGCGCGCGTGGTGACCGACGAGGGGGGCGCTTCCTTCGGCATCCGGGGTACCGCCCGTGATATCACCGAGGAGCACCTGGCGACGCTGCGCGTCGAGCACCTGGCAATGCACGACGCGATGACCGATCTCCCCAACCGCCTGAGCCTGCAGCGCAAGGTCGACACGGCGCTCCAGTCGGGAGGCGTAGGCGCGCTGCTGTTCCTCGACATCGACCACTTCAAGTACATCAACGACAACTTCGGCCACCACACGGGCGACCAGTTGATCGTCGGCGTGGGCAGCGTGCTGCGCGACCTGATGCGCGGGGTGAACGGCGAGCTCTACCGCCTGGGCGGGGACGAATTCGCCATCCATCTGCCGACGGCGCTGCGCAAGGAGGCGGTCGAGATCGCGGAGAAGGCGCTGGAGGCCGTGCGCCGCTACCGCTTCCAGGCGGCGGACGACAAGCTCATCTCCAACCTCGCGGCCTCCGCGGGCGTCGCGCTCTATCCCTTCCACGGCAACGACACGCTGGCGCTGCTCTCCAACGTGGACATCGCGATGTACCAGGCCAAGGATCTCGGCCGCAACCGCCACGTCATCTTCGACCAGGCCGCCGATCACCTGCGCAGCACCCACCGGCGCATCTACTGGGCCAAGAAGCTGCGCGATGCGCTCGACAGCGACCGGCTCGTGCTGTTCCAGCAGCCGGTGGTGCGCTTGAGGGACCGCAAGCCGGTGCACCACGAGGTGCTGGTGCGCATCCGCGACGAGGCCGGCGGCTACCTCCAGCCGGCGAGCTTCATCGAGCTGTCCGAGTCGCTGGGGCTGATCCAGGAAATCGACATGCGGGTGGTCGAGAAGCTCCTCCTGTGGCTGCGGGCGAGCGGGCAGGCCGATCGCAAGCTGCGTTACTTCGTGAACCTCTCGCGGGTATCCATCTCGGACCCGCACTGGATCAAGCGCTTCCATACGCTGCTGCGCTCGAGCAGCGTCAACCCGGGGCAGCTCGTCTTCGAGATCACGGAGACCGCGGCCATGTCGGAGATCGACGTCACGCTGACCTTCATCAAGCGCCTCAAGGAGATGGGCTGCCGCTTTGCGCTCGACGATTTCGGTGCGGGCTTCAGCTCGTTCTACTACCTGAAGCGCTTCGACGTCGACTACCTGAAGATCGACGGCAGCTTCATACGGGACCTCGCCGCCGACGAGGGCAGCCGCATCTTCGTGCGGGCCCTGAACGACGTCGCGCACGGCCTCGACAAGCAGGTCATCGCGGAATGGGTGGAGACGCCCGAGGCGCTCAACCTGCTGCTCGGCATGGGCACCCACTTCGGGCAGGGCCACCTGTTCCAGCAGCCGATTCCTCTGGAGGCGGGCGTTGAGCCGCCTGTAGCGGCAGTGCAGGCGCGGGGGAAGAGCAACGCTGCCTGACAGGCGGTGAGGAAGTGAGGCGGTGAGGAGAAGCCTCCCTCTCGCGGCCTGCTGCTTCACCGCCTCACTGCTTCACTGCCTCACCCGTCCTTGAACTTGTCGGCCCAGAGCAGGCCGATAATCGTCTTCGTGTCGGTAATGCGCCCTGCCCTGACCCAGGCCAGAGCTTCGGCGAGAGGCACCGGCATCACTTCCAGGAATTCCCCTTCGTCGAGCTGTGGCGGGCCCACGCGCACCAGGTCGCGGGCGACGAAAAGGTCGATAGATTCATCCGAGTAGCCGATGCAGGGGTGCAGGGTTGTCAGCCGACGCCAATCCCGCGCCTCGTAGCCGCATTCCTCGCGCAGCTCCCGCCGGGCCGTGGCGAGCCGGTCCTCGCCGGGATGCGCCTTGCCCGCCGGAATCTCCTCGAAATGACGGCCAAGCGGGTAGCGATACTGCCGCACCAGGATCACGGTGCCGGGGTCGAGAAACGGCACCATCACCACTGCCCCCGGGTGGCGGATGTACTCGCGCTGCGCCGTGGCGCCGTCGGGCAGCCGCACCTGGTCCGCGACTACGTCGAGGAGCACGCCGCGGTAAACGGTCTGCGAGCTGAGCTTGTGCTCGGTGAAATCCATGGGAACCTCGGGTAAGGAAGCGAGGCAGTGATGAAGTGATAAGGGCGAGGAGAGGTCACATCACCCTCTCCCTGCCTCACTTGAATGAATATTCTATGGACGTGTAGCACAGCCACATCAGCGGCTCGGGCAGGATGCCGAACAGCAGCATCGCAAGGCCGTTCGCGCCCATTAGGACGCGCACGTCGAAGCCCGGGGTGATCGGCGCGGTGTCCGCCGGCGCCTCGAAGTACATGAGCCTGACCAGCCGCAAGTAGTAGAAGGCGCCGACCAGGGAGAACACCACCGCCACCACCGCCAGCCACACGTAGTCGACGCTGATCACCGCCTGCAGCACTACCAGCTTCGCATAGAAGCCCACCGTCGGCGGCACCCCCGCCATCGAGAACATCAGCAAGAGCATGATGAAGGCGTACCAGGGGCTGCGCTGGTTCAGCCCCTTGAAGTCCTCCAGGTTCTCCGCCTCGAAGCCGCTGCGGGACAGCAGCAGGATCATGCCGAAGGTGCCGAGGTTCATCAGCATGTAGACCACCACGTAGAACATGCCGGCGCCGTAGCCGATGAGGTTGCCGGACAGAATGCCGAGCAGCAGGAAGCCCATGTGCCCGATCGTGGAATAGGCGAGCATGCGCTTGAGGTTGGTCTGGGCAATGGCGACCACGTTGCCGATCACGATCGAGGCCACCGCCATCACCACCAGCATCTGCTGCCACGCCTCCACCAGGGGATCCGCGCCCAGGCCCTGCGCCAGCAGCCGCATGATGAATGCGAACGCCGCGAGCTTGGGGGCGGAGCCGATGAACAGCGTCACCGCCGTCGGCGCGCCGTGGTAGACGTCCGGTATCCACATGTGGAACGGCACTGCGCAGAGCTTGAAGCCCAGACCCGCGACCAGGAACACCAGCCCGAATACCAGCACGATGCCACTGGCGCCGCCCGAGAAGATGGTCTCGGCGAGCGGCCCGATGCCGAGCGTGCCGGTGGCGCCGTAGAGCATGGACATGCCGTAGAGCAGCATCCCGGAGGCGAGCGCCCCGAGCACGAAATACTTCATGGCCGCCTCGGTGGCGACCGCCGAATCGCGCTGGAGCGCCACCATCGCGTAGAGCGAGAGCGACAGCAACTCCAGCCCGAGGTAGAGGGTGAGCAGGTGGTTCGCCGAGATCATCACCATCATGCCGAGCGTCGCGAACAGCGTGAGCACGAAGAACTCGCCCCGCAGCAGCCCGCGCGCCCCGATGTAGCTGCGCGAGTAAACCAGCATGACCATGACCCCGATGTAGACCAGCAGCTTCAGCACGTCCGACATGAGGTCGTCCACGAACATGCCGCTGAAGGTGGTCTCCGGCTCCTCCCGGCCGGTAAGCAGCGTGATCGCGAAGCAGCCCGCCAACGCGACCTGCGTCAGCACGTAGGTCGTGATGCGCTTGTCATCGCCCACGAACAGATCAGCAACGAGAATCACGCACACCATGCCGAGCAGGTAGATCTCGGGATAGGCGGGCGCCAGCGGGGTGATGAAGTTCACGCCGTCTCCCTCAGGGAAGCTTGCTCTGGGCCACGTGGCCGAGCAGGTCGTTGACCGAGACGTGCAGCACCTCGGCGAAGGGATTGGGCCACACGCCCATGACCAGCACCGCCAGCGCCAGCAGCCCCAGCACGAGGAATTCGCGTCCGTTCAGGTCGCTGAGCCCGGCCACGTGGTGATTGGCCACCGCGCCGAAGATCACGCGCTTGTACATCCACAGGGTATAGGCGGCACCGAATACCAGGGTCGTGGCGGCGGCGGCGGCGTACCAGACGCTGGTATTGACCGCGCCCACGATCACCAGGAACTCGCCCACGAAGCCGCTGGTGCCCGGCAGTCCCGAATTGGCCATCGCGAACAGCATGAACAACGCCGCGAACACCGGCATGGTATTCACGACGCCCCCGTAGTCGCCGATCAGCCGCGAGTGGACGCGGTCGTAGAGCACGCCTACGCACAGGAACAGTGCCCCGGACACGAAGCCGTGCGAGATCATCTGCAGGACCGCGCCCTCGAGGCCCTGGGGGTTGAAGATGAAGATGCCGAGCGTGACGAACCCCATGTGCGAGATCGAGGAGTAGGCGATCAGCTTCTTCATGTCGGCCTGCACCAGCGCCACCAGCCCGATATAGACCACCGCGAT
>DATFVY010000058.1:0-3222 GCA_035259925.1 Burkholderiales bacterium | reverse complement strand
GATCGTTGCGCAGGATGTAGAGCAGGGGCGTGTCGGGCTCCACGCTGACGTTGCGCGTGGCCCCGTTCACACGGAGCGCGTAGTTCTGGGGCATGAGACCTCCTCCGGTTGCCGGTTCCCGCGCGCCTGCCCCCTCGGAGGACTTTATGGATATTCGTGTGGCAGCGGGATATGGCGCCTATTTTAATCACAAAGCCGCGGTGGGGGCGCAGCCGGGCGCCTCAAGCACCAAATTCCAAGCACCAAATCTCAAACAAGCACCAAATCCGAAGCCTCAAGCACCAAACGTTTGGAATTTGTTGCTTGTTATTTGGGATTTGCGGCGCTAGTCGGCCTTGATCCCCGCCGCCTTCACTATGCGCCCGTACTTGGCCAGCTCTTCCTTGAGGTGCGCCGCGTATTCCTGGGGTGTACCGCCGACCGCTTCCACGCCCTCCGCGGTCATTTTCTCCTTGATGTCCGGGCTGTGCAGGATCCTCACCAGCTCCTTGTTGAGCCGCGCGATTGCGGCGGCCGGCGTCCGTGCCGGCGCGAGCACGCCGAAGGCCGTGCTCGACTCGTAGCCCGGCACGCCGGCCTCGGCTACGGTCGGCATCTCGGGCACCAGTGCCGAGCGTGCTTTCGTCCCCACCGCGAGCATCCTGAGCTTCCCCGAGCGCACGTGCGGCCAGACCGTGGGCAGGTTCTCGAACGCCATCTGCAGCCGTCCCCCGACCAGGTCGATGAGGTAGGGAGCGGCGCCCTTGTAGGGAACGTGCACGACGTCGACGCCCGCGAGCGCCTTGAACTGCTCGGAGGAGAAGTGGCTCACCGAGCCGGTGCCCGCGGAGCCGTAATTGAGGCTTCCCGGCTTTGCCTTCGCGAGGGCGATCAGGTCCTTGACCGAGTTCGCCGGCACGGACGGGTGCACGAGGAGCACGAACGGGCTGATCTGGGCCAGCGTGATGGGCGCGAAATCGCGCAGCGTGTCGTACGGGACCTTTTGCAGGTTGGGATTGATGGCCAGCGGGCCCGGGCTGCCGAGCACGATGGTGTAGCCGTCGGCCGGCGAGCGGGCGGCGATCTCCGCGCCGATGACTCCGCCCGCCCCGGGACGGTTGTCCACGATCACCGGCTGCCCGAGCGGCTCGATCAGGCGCTGCGCCAGCAGGCGCGCGAGTATGTCCGTGCCGCCGCCGGGCGCGAAGGGGCAGATGAAGCGGATGGGCTTCGACGGGTACTGCTGCGCGGCGACCGGAGTTACCGCCAGCGCCAGCGCGCAGCAGAGATGGCGAATGGCGGATGGCAAATGGCGGATAGTCCGCTTGTCTTTCCCCATTGTTCCTCGTCGGTCATCAGTCGTCAGTTGTCATCCTACCTGCGCCGCGCCTTGTCCACTCTCTCGATGAGGTCGGACACCAGCGGGCACTTCGAGAAGGGGTTCCCCCTCAGGGGTGGATTGAAAACGAGCTCCTTCCCCAGCGCTCCCGGGGACCGCACGTGGATCGTGATTCTCTCGGGCGAGTGGAATTGCGCGTAATCGATGTTGGTGATCTCTTCCAGCCTGACGACCTGCTCGCGCCCTCCTTGGCGGAAGATCAGCCGGTCTCCCGCGTCATAGACCTCGTCCGCCAGGTCCCAGACCAGCTTCTTGAACAGGAAATAGCCGAAGATCGCCATGGCCACCGGGACGATGACGAAGAAAGGCGCTTCGCCGCCGGCCGCCGGCACCGCCGCCACCAGGAAGAATGCCAGGAACCCGAACCAGATGGCCGGGAACAGCTTCTTGAAGTAGAAGGTCGATCCCGAGATCTTGGTCATCAGGCCAGGGCCGCCAGCGCGCCTTCGTACGCGGTGCGCGCTTCCTGCAGGCTCGTCGCGGTGATCCTGAGATCGCGCAGGAGGCCGTCCTGGAGGCCGTAGACCCATCCGTGCACCACGAGCTCCTGGCCTCGCTCCCAGGCGTCGCGCGCGATCGTCGTCGCGCAGACGTTGGCCACCTGCTCGATCACGTTCAGCTCGCACAGGCGGTCAGCCATCCGGGAGGCGCCCGCGCGGGCGAGCAGCCCCTCGTGCTTGTGGCGCACGTCCTGCACGTGGCGCAGCCAGTTGTCGGAGAGCCCGATGCGGTCGCCGCGCAGCGCCGCCTGCACGCCGCTGCAGCCGTAGTGCCCGCACACGATGACGTGGCGCACCTTCAGGATATCCACGGCGAACTGCATGACGGTCAGGCAGTTCAGGTCGGTGTGTACGACGAGATTGGCGACGTTGCGGTGGACGAACAGCTCGCCGGGCAGGAGACCCACGATCTGGTTCGCCGGCACCCGGCTGTCCGAGCAGCCGATCCAGAGGTACTCGGGGAACTGCTGCCGCGAAAGCTTCGTGAAGAAATCCGGCTCCTGCTCGCGGATGCTTTTCGCCCAGGCCTTGTTGCGCTCGAAAAGATGGCTGAGATCGCGCATGGCTTGTGATCTATGGTGCCGCCGGCTTGCCCAGCCGGCCCAGGTAGTCCGGGGCGAAACGGGTCCCGGTCTTGCGATCGAGGGCGGCGAGCGCCAGGTGAGCGAGGTCGTACGATTGCAGCAGGTCGTGCGCCAGTATGGCGTATTTCCGCAGCTTGCGTTCGTCGAGCGCGTCCAGGCGCATCCAGTCCCGCGCGTAGATCGCGTCCGCCCAAAGTGCCTGCCGAAACGGCGTGTTGACGTTGTCGTTGGCGACCAGCGGCTTGAAAGCCCGGCCGCCGAAGCCGCTGAAGGTGTGGAACTGGAAGCCCCGGCCGCGCAGGAACGTGTCCACGTCGGCGAACATGGGCTGCCCGCGGTAGAGCTCGACGAACTCGATCTCGGTCTGAACGAGAAGGGCCTTCGACAGCGCCCGCAGCGCGTTGCTGAAAACCGCCAGCTCGCTGCCCTGGACGTCGATCTTGATGAAGTCGACGTCGTCTATTTCGGCGATGTCGTCTATCCGCCGGGTGTCGACCGGGTGCTTGCCGACCGGCGTCACCACTTCCGCCAGGTTCTGGAATTTCTCGAGCAGCGGGGAGTTGGGCTCGTAGAGGGACCCGGTGAGGGGCCAGTTGGTCTGGTGGAAGGTTGCCGGCTGTCCGTCACCGACGAAAAAAGGAAAGAAGCGGTGAGGCTTCCCGTATTGCGCGTTCAGGCGCTCGCATTCCCGCGCATCCGGCTCGAACCCGGTGATCCGCGCGCGCCCGGCATCCACCAGCGACTGATAGGGCGGGCGGTC
>DATFVY010000057.1:0-6780 GCA_035259925.1 Burkholderiales bacterium | reverse complement strand
CCGCCGCACGCCACTTTGACGTCGCGCTACGGGACGCGCTGAGTCGCGAACCGGCCGCGACCGCTGTCCGCTACTTCGCGCGCTCGTCCGGATCGAGGCCCATGTCCCGGTAGGATTCCGGGTCGCCGAGCGGCTCCACGTGCGTCAGCACGGCCACGTCGGGCAGCGACTCGTGGATCTCGTCCTCGACGCGGTGCGCCAGATTGTGGCCCTGCGCGACGCTCCAGTCGGCGGGCACCAGCACGTGCACCGAGATGAACGACCGGGCGCCCGCCTGGCGCGTGCGCAGCGCGTGGAAATCGATCCCCTGCGCGCGGTAGCGGTCGAGCACGCGATTGAGGGCCTGCAATTTCTCTTCCGGCAGCGCGTGGTCGAGCAGGCCCTGGGCCGAGCGCTGGACCAGCTTGTAGCCGGACCACACGATGTTGCCGGCTACGGCGAGGGCGACGAGCGGATCGAGCCGCTCCCAGCCCGTGAGCCAGACCGCCGCCACCCCAAGTATCACGCCGGCGGAGGTCCATACATCGGTCATCAGGTGCCGGGCGTCCGCCTCGAGCGCGATGGAGCGGTGCTGGCGGCCGGCCGCGAGCAGCCGCCGCGCGACCGCGAAGTTGATCAGCGCCGCGGCCGCGGATACGGCGATACCCAATCCCAGCTGCTCGAGGGGCCGCGGCGTGATGAGCCGGTCGACGGCGACGACGCCGATGGCGATCGCCGCCGCCACGATCAACATGCCCTCGAAGCCGCTCGCGAAGTACTCGGCCTTGGAGTAGCCGAACGCGTGCTCTTCGTCGGGAGGCCGCGCGGCGACGCTGAGCATCGCAAAGGCCATCGTGGCGCCGGCCAGGTTGATCAATCCCTCGAGCGCATCAGAGAGCAGGCCGACCGAGCCGGTCAGCCACCACGCCAGGAGCTTCAGCCCGATGGTGGCGAGCGCGGCGGCGATCGAGAGCAGCGCGAAACTGCGGGTGCTAGCGAGGCCCATGCTGGAGCCGGCCGGGAGTTATCAGCCGGCCGGAGCGGCCGGCGTGAACGAATCGGAGTAGAACTCCTCGTCGGGCAGCCGGCACATCGCGGTGAAGTCGCGGCGCGCCGCGTCCACCATGACGGGTGCGCCGCACGCGTAGACCTGGTGACCCGACAGATCGGGGAAGTCCTCCATCACCGCGCGATGGACGAACCCGGTGCGGCCGCTCCAGTTGTCCGCGGGCAGGGCGTCGGACAGCACCGGCACGTAGCGCAGCTTGCCTTCCTGCTGCCAGCGCGCGGCGAGATCGTCCATGTAGAGGTCGGCGCGCACGCGGCAGCCCCAGTAGAGCGTCATCGGCCGCTTCACGCCCGTGTGCAGGGCGTGCTCGATGATCGCCTTGATCGGCGCGAACCCGGTGCCGCTCGCGAGCAGCACGATCGGCTTCGCGCTGTCCTCGCGCAGGAAGAAAGTGCCGAACGGCCCTTCGGCCCGAATGATGTCCTTCTCCTTCATGGCTCCGAAGACATGCTGGCTGAACGGCCCTCGGTAGTCCCTCAGGTGCAGCTGCAGGAAAGCGTCGTCGTGGGGCGCGTTCGCCATCGAGTAGCTGCGGCGGATGCCGCCGCGCAGCAGCAGGTCCACGTACTGGCCGGCGAGAAACTGCAGGCGCTCGTTCGACGGGAGCTTCAGCTCCAGCAGCATGACATCGGGAGCGAGGCGCTGCATCTTCGCCACCCGCGCGGGCAGCAGCTTGATCTGCATGCCCTTGACCGCAGCACCGATCTCGCGGCACTGGATCACGAGATCGGTCTGCGGGCGCGCCTGGCAGAACAGCGCCTTGCCGGCGCGCCGCTCCGCTTCGGTCATCGCCTGCTCCTGGTAGGTGCCGTAATCGATCGTGCCCTCGACCAGGCTGCCCTTGCAGGTGCCGCAGACGCCGCTGCGGCAGCCGTAGGCGATGACGATGCCCTCGCGCAGCGCCGCCGCCAGCACGGTTTCGCCGTCGTTGACGGTGAACGCGTGCCCGCTCGACTGGATGGTGACTCGGAGAGGCATGGTGGGAGCGGGCGCCCGCGGGCTGCCCGCCGGGTCGGGCCAGCGGGTTGTTGGGCTAGAATCTTCTCATGAAACTCAAGCGGGGCGGCAGTTTAGCACGGCGCCTGACCCCGCCATGCGAAGGGATGAAGTCGGGATGGATGAAGTCATCGTCGTCCTCACGAATCTGCCTGACCGGGACGCGGCGCTGAAGCTTGCGCAGGAGCTGATCGCGCGCCGACTGGCTGCTTGCGTCAACGTGCTCCCGCCGTGCACATCGGTCTACCGCTGGAAAGGCGAGACGGAGACGGCGGCGGAAGTGCCGGTGCTGATCAAGACGCGAGCGGAGCGCTATGCGGAGGTGGAAGCGGTCATACGCGCCCTGCACCCCTACGAACTTCCGGAAATCATCGCGGTCCCAGCGGTGCGCGGCCTCGAGGAATACCTGCAATGGGTGGCCGACGAGACCAGCATTCCCATCGGCTGATGAGGGCCGTGATTCGTGAACCGTGACTCGACCAGGCAACCGCTCCACTCGATGCGCTCCATTCTGATCCTGCTGCTGGCGCTTGCGTCCGCGGCCCGCGCCGCGGAGCCGGAACTGCTCGAGCCCGACAAGGCGTTCCGCTTTTCGGCGCAGCTCAGGGACGCGCGCTCGATCGAGGTCAACTACCGCATCGCGCCGGGCTACTACCTCTACCGCGACAAGTTCCGCTTTACCGTGGCGCCCACGGCCGCCAGGCTGGGAGCGGCGCAGCTTCCTGAAGGCCGCAGGCATCGCGACGAGTTCTTCGGCGAAGTGGAGACCTACCGCGGTGAGCTGCGCATCGTGCTGCCCCTCGAGCTCGACGGCGCTTTTCCCCCGGCGCTTACGCTGACCGCGCTCTCCCAGGGCTGCGCGGACGTCGGCGTGTGCTACGTGCCGTTCGAGCAGAAGGCGGAGCTGCGGCTCGCCGCCGCCGGCGGAGCGGCGAGCGACGTCTCGTTCGGCCAGCTGTTCGGGCTGGAGCGGGGGACGGCTGGCGCCGATGACACCCGTATCGCCCGCGTGTTCGAAGGGGGATTCTGGCTGGTCATCGCCTTTTTCTTCGGTTGCGGCCTGCTGCTCTCGCTGACGCCGTGCGTGCTCCCCATGGTGCCGATCCTCTCGGGCATCATCGCCGGGGCGGGAGGCAGCGTCACGCGCACCAAGGGATTCCTGCTCGCCGCGGTGTACGTGCTGGGCATGGCGCTCACCTATGCCGTCGCCGGCGTCGCCGCGGGCCTGTCCGGCGCGATGCTCTCGGCCATGCTGCAAAGCCCGTGGGTGCTGGGAGCCTTCGCGGCCATTTTCGTCGTGCTCGCCGGCTCCATGTTCGGCTTCTACGAGCTGCAGCTGCCGGTCACCCTGCAGAGCCGCATCGCCGCGGCGAGCAACCGGCTGCACGGCGGGCAGCTCGCGGGCGTTTTCTCGATGGGCGTGCTCGCGGCGCTGATCATCGGGCCGTGCGTGGCGGCGCCGCTCGCCGGGGCGCTGCTCTACATCGGCCAGAGCCGCGATGTGGTGCTCGGCGGAAGCGCGCTTTTCGCCATGGCGCTCGGCATGGGCGTACCGCTGCTGGCCGTCGGCGCTTCGGCTGGTGCACTGCTGCCCAAGGCAGGGCCGTGGATGGCGACGGTCAACCGCTTTTTCGGATCGCTGCTACTCGCCGTGGCGATCTGGCTCGTCTCGCCCTTCCTGCCGATTTCCGTGCAGATGTTCCTGTGGGCCGCGCTGCTGATCGTCACAGCGATCTTCCTGCGCGCGATCGACCCCCTGCCGCCGGGCGCGCACGGCTTCCAGCGCTTCGCCAAGGGCCTCGGCATCATCGCGCTCATCGCGGGAATCGCCTATCTCGTCGGGGCCTTTTCGGGCGCGCGCGACCTGCTGCAGCCGCTCTCGGGGCTGCGTGCCGCCGCCGGGGAGGGCGCGCACACGGAGACGCCCTTCGTGCGCGTGAACAACGCGGCGGAGCTCGACGCCCGCGTGCAGGAGGCCGCGGGCCGGCCGGTCATGCTGGATTTCTACGCGGACTGGTGCGTCTCGTGCAAGGAGATGGAGCGCTTCACCTTCAGCGATGAGCGCGTGCGCACGCGCTTCCGCGACATGGTGCTGCTGCAGGCCGACGTCACCGCCAACAATGCCGAGCACGTCGCGCTGCTCAAGCGCTTTCGGCTGTTCGGGCCGCCCGGCATCGTGTTCTTCGACCGCGAGGGGCGCGAGATCCGCGGCCTGCGGGTCATCGGCTACCAGAGCGCGGACCGCTTCGTGGTCGCCCTCGACCAGGCACTCAATTTCCGGTGAGGAAGCCGCACGCCATCGCGTTGATCGCAGCGCTGGCGATCCTGTCCGCGGCCGCCGGCGCAGGCTATCACTGGTGGTCGCGCGGCGCCGATGCGGAACGAGAAGCGGCTTCGCGCGCGGTGGCCGACCGTGTGTTCGCGGCGCGGCTCATCAACCCGCAGGGCGGGGCGCCCACCCTCGAGCAATGGCGCGGGCGGGTCCTGGTGGTCAATTTCTGGGCTACCTGGTGCGCCCCATGCCGGGAGGAAATTCCGATGTTCGTCAGGCTGCAGGAGCGCCATGGCGCCCGCGGCCTGCAGTTCGTGGGCATCGCTTTCGACCAACCGGACAAGGTGGCGGAGTTTGCCCGCGAATTCCGCGTCAACTACCCCCTGTTGCTGGGGGGTCTCGATACGATGGAACTGCTGCGGGAGGCCGGCAACCGGGCCGGTGTGTTGCCCTATACCCTGGTCATCGACAAGCAGGGCAGGGTGGTCAGTCGGGAGCCGGGGGGACTCAAGGAAGCCAGACTGGAAGGCCTGGTGCAGCCGCTGCTGTGACATTTCCGGCCTCTACGCCGGCTGGAGCGGGGTATTTTTCGTATAAATCTTTGATTTAAAAGTATTTAGACCGAAAAAAGACGCCGGTGGTCCTCGCTGGGCCGTGCGGCTCGATGTTCGCGCCATTTCCCGGTAATCTAGGGCTAACTTCGGCTAATTACTGGACAATTGCACGGAATGTGGGCAAACTGCCGCCCACCCCTAAGGTGCCCCGGAGTCGCCCCCAAGCGGTCCGCCATCCAAAACCAACGATCATGGCAGGCGCCCGCAACATACTCGTCATTAACGGCCCCAACCTGAACCTGCTCGGCGAGCGCGAGACCGAGCATTACGGGAAGGACACCCTCAGGGCCATCCTCGCCCGCCTCGGCCGGCAGGCCAAGGACGGCAAGGCGAAGTTCGCCAGCTACCAGAGTAATTCCGAGTCGGCGCTCGTGGAGCGCATCCAGCAGGCACGCGGGGAGGGGGTGGATTTCATCATCATCAACCCGGCCGCCTATACCCATACCAGCGTGGCGATGCGCGATGCGCTGGCGGCGGTGGGCATCCCCTTCATCGAGGTGCACTTGTCCAACGTCTTTGCGCGAGAGTCCTTCCGCCGCGAATCGTATTTCACCGATCTCGCCGTGGGCATCGTGAGCGGCCTCGGCGCCAAGGGCTACGAGCTCGCCCTGGAATTCGCCCTGCAGTACTCCCGCAGGAAGAAATAGGCCCCGGCATGGACCTGCGCAAGCTGAAATCACTGATCGACCTGGTCCAGCAATCGGGCATCGCCGAGCTCGAGATCACCGAAGGCGAGGAAAAGGTCCGGATCAGCCGCGGCGGCGTGACGGTGACGCCGCCGCCAACGCAGGTGGTGAACCTGCCGCAGGTGCAGGTGGTTGGGTCGGCGCCCGCAACGGCGGCTGGAGCACCCGCCGCGCCCGAAGGCGAAGCCGCGGCCGCCCCCGAGGGCCATGTCATCCGCTCGCCCATGGTCGGTACGTTCTATCGCTCGTCGGCGCCGGGCACCAAGTCCTTCGTGGACGTGGGGCAGGCGGTCAAGGCGGGCGAAACGCTGTGCATCATCGAGGCCATGAAGCTCCTGAACGAGATCGAAGCCGACCGCGACGGCGTGGTCAAGGCGATCCTGGTCGAGAACGGCCAGCCGGTGGAGTACGGCGAACCGCTGTTTATCCTCGGGTAATGGGTAATGCGTAATGAGTAATGGGTAAGGCCCCACCGCGGAGCGGCGGGCTTTCCGTTTCTGCCCATCACCCATCACCCATCACCCATCACGGGTTTTCCTGATGTTCGAAAAAATCCTGATCGCGAATCGGGGTGAAGTGGCGCTGCGTGTCCAGCGGGCCTGCCGCGAGCTCGGCATCAAGACGGTGGTGGTGCACTCGGAGGCCGACCGCGAGGCGAAATATGTGAAGCTCGCGGACGAGTCCGTGTGCATCGGGCCGCCCCCGTCCGCCAACAGCTATCTCAACATTCCCGCCATCATCAGCGCCGCGGAAGTGACCGACGCCGAGGCGATCCATCCGGGCTATGGCTTCCTGTCGGAGAACGCCGATTTCGCGGAGCGCGTGGAACAGAGCGGCTTCGTCTTCATCGGCCCCAAGGCCGAGACCATCCGGCTGCTGGGCGACAAGGTGAACGCCAAGAATGCGATGAAGAAGGCGGGGCTGCCGGTCGTGCCCGGCGTGGACGATCCGCTGCCGCAGGAGCCGAACGAAGTGGTGCGCATCGCGCGCTCCATCGGCTACCCGGTGATCATCAAGGCCGCGGGCGGCGGCGGCGGGCGCGGCATGCGGGTGGTGCACACCGAGGCGGCGCTGCTCACGGCGGTGCAGACGACGCGCGCGGAGGCGCAGGCGGCGTTCGGCAACCCCACCGTGTACGTCGAAAAGTACCTCGAGAACCCGCGC
>DATFVY010000056.1:0-2020 GCA_035259925.1 Burkholderiales bacterium | reverse complement strand
GCGCGATGGTCCACCACCACCTGCTGGCCCCAGGCCTCGGTGTACTTGTTGCCGAGCATGCGCACCATCACGTCGGAGCCGCCGCCCGGCGCCGTCGGGATGATGATGCGTATCGGCTTCGTCGGGTAGCGCGGCTCCGCGGCCTGCGATGCGGCGGCGAACAACGCCAGCGCGGCAAACGGCAGTGCAAGTCTCGTTTTCATATCCCCTCCACTCATCAGTCGTCACGGCTTCATGAGGGCTCCAGCGCGATGCCGGCCGCCTTGATGACCTTGCCGAGGCGGTCCATCTCCGAGCGGACGGTGTCCGCCAGCGCCGCGGGCGGGCTGCCGAGCGGCTCCATGCCGGCGGCGAAGAACCTGTCTTTCACGTCCGGGCGCCGCAGGAACGGCACGATCTCCTGGTTGAGGCGGGCGATGACGGCTTCCGGCGTGCGGGCCGGCGCGAAGATGCCCTGCACCGAGACCACCTCGTAGCCGGGCAGGCCGCCGGCCGCGACCGTCGGCAGCTCGGGCAGCAGCGGCGAAGGCTTGAGGCTGGTGACCGCCAGCGCCCGCAGCCGCCCCGACTTCATGTGCGGGGCCACGTTGCCCGCGTTGGCGAAGAAGAGCTGGACCTCGCCGCTCATCAGCTCGGTGATGGCGAGCCCCCCGCTCTTGTAATTGATGCGCACCATGTCCGCGCGCGCCATGGACTTGAACAGCTCGGCTGCGAGGAAGCCCGAGCCGCCGATGCCCGAGGTGGCGTAGTTGAGCGCGCCGGGACGCGACCGGATCAGCGCGAGCAGCTCCTTCACCGACTTCACCGGCAGCGAGGGATGCACTACGAGGATGTTGGGCGACGTCACCACCAGCGTGACCGGGGCAAAGTCCTTCAGCGGATCGTAGGGCGTCGGGCGCAGGAACGGCGTGATCCAGAGCGGGGACGCGGACAGGCACAGGGTGTAGCCGTCGGGCGGCGATTTCGCCACGATCTCCGCCGGCAGGTTGCCGCTGCCGCGGTTGTCCACGATGATCTGCTGGCCCAGGGCGGGTGAAACGCCCTGCGCGATCAGCCGTGCCGCGAAGTCGCCGCCGCTGCCGACGCCCGTAACCACGATCCTGACCGGCCGGGCTGGCCAGGCCTGCGCGAGCGCGTCGCCACATAGCGCCGCGGCCAGGGCAAGCAGTCCGATCAGGCGGGGATGCATCGAGACGCCATGATAACGGGGATGCCGGCGACCCCCGGCCGCGAGTCCGCATTGCGCGACATCGGCCCTCCCGAACCGGGGGGCCTATACTGTCGCAAGCACCAAGCTCCAAGCACCAAATCACAAGCAAGCTCCAAGCACGAAACTGCAAGCACCAAACGTTTGGAATTTGGAGTTTGGGATTTGTTTGTAATTTGAGATTTCTAATTTGGAATTTGCTCCTAGGGGAGGTCACATGAAACGCACAGCCATACTCGCGCTCGTCCTGCTGCTCGCCGCAGGCGCCGCGCATTCGCAGAGTTCCGGAGGGCGGCTGAAGAAGATCGCCGCCACCAAGACCGTCACCATCGCGTACCGCGCCGACGCGATGCCGTTCTCCTTCACCGACAGCCAGCAGCAGATCACCGGCTTCACCATAGACATCTGCAAGCGGGTCGTGGACTTCATTGGCAACCAGCTCAAAGTGAAGGACCTGCAGGTGAAGTGGTACCCGGTCACGCTCCGCACGCGCTTCGATGCCGTCGCCAAGGGCGAGGCCGACATGGAGTGCGGCGCCAGCACCGTGACGCTCGCGCGTCTGAAGCAGGTGGATTTCTCCAGCTACATTTTTGCCGGGTCCACCGGGCTGCTGGTCAAGGCGGCATCGGGTACGCGCTCGATCGCGGATCTGTCCGGCAAGACCATCGCGGTCGTCGCCGGCACGACCAACGAAAGCGCCGTCCACGAGCAGCTGAAGCGCCGCCAGCTGAACGCGACCGTGGTGTCGTTCCAGACGCGCGAGGAGGCGTTCGCCGCGTTCGAGAAAGGCAAGGCGGACGCATTCGCCGGCGA
>DATFVY010000055.1:0-9958 GCA_035259925.1 Burkholderiales bacterium | reverse complement strand
CCGTCCGAGATCCTCGCGGTGGGCGACGAGGTCGAGGCCAAGGTCCTCAAGTTCGACCAGGAGAAGAATCGCGTTTCGCTGGGCATGAAGCAACTGGGCGAGGACCCGTGGGTCGGGATCTCGCGCCGCTACCCGACCGGTACGCGGCTGTTCGGCAAAGTTTCCAATCTTACCGACTACGGCGCGTTCGTCGAGATCGAGCCCGGCATCGAGGGCCTGGTCCACGTCTCCGAGATGGACTGGACCAACAAGAACGTGCATCCGTCCAAGGTCACGCAGCTCGGCGACGAGGTCGAGGTCATGGTGCTCGAGATCGACGAGGAGCGTCGCCGCATCTCCCTCGGGATGAAGCAGTGCATGCCGAACCCGTGGGAAGAGTTCGCGATGAATTTCAAGAAGGGCGACCGCGTGAAGGGGCTGATCAAGTCGATCACCGACTTCGGCATCTTCATCGGGCTGCCCGGCGGCATCGACGGCCTCGTGCACCTGTCGGACCTGTCCTGGTCCAAGCCGGGCGAAGAGGCGGTGCGCGAATACAAGAAGGGCCAGGAGGCCGAGACCACGGTGCTTTCGATCGACGTCGAGCGCGAGCGCATCTCGCTCGGCATCAAGCAGATCGAGGGCGATCCCTTCAGCGGCTTCATCCAGTCGCACGAGAAGAACTCGCTCGTCAACGGCACGGTCAAGTCGCTCGACACCAAGGGTGCCGTGGTCCAGCTCGAAGGGGACGTCGAGGGCTACCTGAGGGCGTCCGAAGTGTCGCGGGACCGGGTGGAGGACATCCGGACCAAGCTCAAGGAAGGCGACAAGATCACCGCGATGATCATCAACATCGATCGCAAGAACCGCACCATCAACCTCTCGGTGAAGGCGAAGGAGGTTGCGGAGGAGGCCGAGGCCATGAAGAAGCTGGCCACGGAGAAGCAGGCGGCACCCGGCACGACCAGCCTCGGCGCGCTGTTGAAGGCCAAGCTGGACGTCGCCAATACCCAACAATAAGGAAGCGGCACCATGACGAAATCGGAGCTGATCGCGAAGCTGGCGGCGCGCTACCCTCAGCTGGTGGCCAAGGACGCGGAACTCGCGGTGAAGATGATCCTAGACGCCATGGGCAAGAGCCTGGCACAGGGCCAGCGCATCGAGATCCGCGGCTTCGGCAGCTTCGGCCTCAATTACCGTCCCCCGCGCACCGGACGCAATCCCAAGTCGGGGGAGAAGGTTCAGGTGCCGGCCAAGTACGTGCCGCACTTCAAGGCGGGCAAGGAGCTGCGGGAGCGTGTGGACGTCAAGAAGTAGATTCGAATCGACGGGAAGTGCCCGCGCAGAAGCGGCATAATCGAAAGATCATGCCGCTTTTTGTTTTCCGGCGTCTACCACGGGAGTAAGTCAATGCGCTACTTGCTCTGGATACTGAAGTTCGTCCTGTTCGCGCTCGTGCTCGCATTCGCGCTCATGAACACGGAGCTCGTCACGGTCCGCTACTATTTCGGCGGCGAGTGGCAGTCTCCTCTCATCTTCGTGCTGCTGGTGGCGTTCTGCGCCGGCGTAGCGCTCGGGCTTGCCGCCGCCTTGTCGAGCCTGTTCCGGCAGCGGAGCGAGATTGCCCTGCTCAAGGACAAGCTGCGCCAGTCCGACCCGGCGGGCGCGGGAAGCGCGAGCGCGCTGATCCGTGGCTGATAGGGTGCTCGATGGAAATTGAGTACTGGTGGCTGCTGGCGCTGCCGCTGTTCTTCGGGCTCGGCTGGGCCGCCGCCCGCATCGACCTGAGGCAGCTGCTGACGGAGTCGCGGGCGCTGCCGCGTTCGTACTTCAGGGGCCTCAACTTCCTGCTCAACGAGCAGCCGGACAAGGCGATCGAGGCGTTCATCGAGGTGGTCAAGGTCGATCCCGAGACCATCGAGCTGCACTTCGCGCTGGGCAGCCTGTTCCGCCGGCGGGGAGAAGTCGAGCGGGCGATACGCATGCACCAGAACCTGGTCGAGCGCCCCGGTCTCGCCGCCGAGCAGAAGCTGGCCGCGCTGTTCGAGCTGGCTCAGGACTACTTCAAGGCGGGGCTGCTCGACCGCGCCGAGGAGATGTTCCTCAAGCTCGAGGCGACGTCCTACGCCGAGCAGGCGCTGCGCTTCCTGCTCGAGATCTACGAGCAGGAAAAGGAATGGAACAAGGCGATCGGCATCGCCGGCAAGCTCGAGACGGTCACCGGCCGCTCGCACCAGAAGGAGATCGCCAATTTCTGCTGCGAGCTCGCCCTGAGCGAGATGATGCATTCGCGCCCCGACGCCGCGCGGCCGCACCTTGCGCAGGCCCTGTCGCACCACCGCCAGTGCGTGCGCGCGAACATGCTGCTCGGCGATCTGGAGTTCGCGGCGAAGCAACCTGAAGCCGCGATCGAGGCGTGGAAGCGTATCGAGAGCCAGAACCCGCAGTACCTGGCATTGGTGGCCGAGCGGATCTACAACGCCTACAAGCGCCGCGGCAGGATGGACGAAGGCGTCAACCTGCTGCGCGGCTATCTGGCCAAGTATCCCTCGCTCGATCTCCTCAATGTCGTGTTCCAGGGCATGCTGGAAAGCCAGGGCAACGAGCCGGCTTACCAGCTCGCGCGCGATGAACTGCGCCGCATGCCGACATTGCTGGGTCTGGACAAGCTGCTCGAGGCGCAGCTGCTGGAAGCGCCCCTCGACCGCCGGCGCGACCTGGAGCTGGTCAAGGAGCTGGTCAACGAGCACACGCGGGGCCTGACGATGTACCGATGCGACAACTGCGGGTTCCGGGCGCGGCAGTACTACTGGCACTGCCCCGCCTGCGCGGCGTGGGAGACCTACTCGCCGCGGCGCACTGAAGAAGCCAAATTGCCCGCATGACGCGCCCGGGCGCGGACCCCCGCATCATTGTCGCGCTCGACTCCCCGGACGCGAAGAGCGCGCTGGCGCTCGCGAAGCGGGTTGATCCGCAGCTGTGTCACCTCAAGGTCGGCAAGGAGCTCTACACAGCAGCCGGCCCCTCGCTGGTGGAGAAACTGCGGAAGTCGGGCTTCGATATCTTTCTCGACCTCAAGTTTCACGACATCCCGAACACCGTCGCCGGGGCCTGTACGGCTGCCGCGCAACTCGGAGTGTGGATGATCAACGTGCACGCGCTGGGCGGGCGCGCAATGATGAGCGCCGCGCGCGAGGCGCTGGGAAGCAGCAAGACGCGGCCGCGCCTCACGGCAGTGACTCTGCTCACCAGCATGGGCGACGCCGACCTGTCGGAAGTGGGCCTGGTCGGCAAGCCCCAGGAAGTGGTGCTCCGGCTCGCCGGCCTGGCGCGGGACTGCGGACTGGACGGAGTGGTGTGTTCGGCGCAGGAGACTGCGGCGCTGCGCAGCCGGTTCGGGCGCGACTTCTGCCTCGTGACGCCGGGTATCCGGCCGACGGAAGCGGCGCAGGACGACCAGGTCCGCGTCGCCACGCCGCGCCAGGCGATCGCGAACGGCTCCGATTACCTTGTCATAGGGCGGCCGATCACGCGCGCCGCCGATCCGCTGGCGGCCCTGCGCGCCATCCAGGCCGAAATCGCGAAGTGACGGCGCTGGGGGCTACAATTCGCCAATGAAGCCGGGAAAAAACAGGGGGGCGGCCGGTCCCGCGTCCTTCAAGAATGCCAGAGTCCTGGTGGTCGGCGACGCCATGCTTGACCGCTACTGGGTCGGGGAAGTGGAGCGCATTTCTCCCGAAGCCCCCGTTCCCATCGTCAAGATAGACCACGAGGAAGAACGGGCGGGTGGCGCCGCCAACGTCGCGCGCAACGCCGCGGCGCTCGGAGCGCAGGTCACCTTGTTGTCCGTGGTCGGGGCGGACGAGCCTGGCGCCAGGCTGGAAGCGCTGCTCAAGCGCGAGCATGTGAAGCCGCTGCTGCACCGGGACCGGGGAATCAAGACGACGGTCAAGCTGCGCGTGATCGCGGGGCGCAAGCAGCAGCTGCTGCGGGTCGACTTCGAGACTGCGCCCGGCCACGAGGTGCTGGCGTCGAAGCTCAAGGAGTTCGAGCGGATGCTCGGCGAGACCGACGTGGTGATCCTCTCCGATTACGGCAAGGGTGGGCTCACGCACATCGTGAAGATGGTCGGCCTGGCGCGCCGCGCCGGCAAGAAGGTGCTGGTGGATCCCAAGGGCGACGACTACACGCGCTACCGCGGGGCGACCGTCATCACGCCCAACCAGAGCGAGTTCCGCCAGGTCGCGGGCGCGTGGAAGGGCGAGCGCGAGCTCGCCGAGCGCGCCCAGCAGTTGCGCAAGAAGCTCGACATCGGGGCGCTCCTCGTCACCCGCGGGGCAGAAGGCATGACGCTGTTCCAGGACGGGGCCCGGTTCCACGTCCCGGCGCAGGCCCGCGAGGTCTCCGACGTGAGCGGGGCGGGCGACACGGTCATAGCAACGCTCGCAGTCTCCCTCGCGGCCGGCGCGGGGCTGAAGGACGCGGTGCGCGTCGCCAACCGGGCGGCGGGCATCGTCGTGGGCAAGTTCGGCACGGCTGTTGTCACGCCCCAAGAGCTGTTTGGGCGTGACGGTGACAAGTGACGGGTGACAAGTGACAAGTCCTTTTGTTGCTTCGCGGTTTGCTCGAGGTGCAGTGCGTCGTGACGCTCGTCACTCGTCACTCGTCACTCATCACTCTCCAGGGAGCGAAGCGTGTTCTACGTTGTGACCGGCGCGGCCGGCTTCATCGGCTCCAACGTCGTGAAGGCGCTGAACGATCGCGGCATTACCGACATCCTTGCCGTGGACGATCTCAAGGACGGCGCCAAGTTCACGAACCTCGTGGACTGCGACATCGCCGATTATCTCGACAAGGACGAGTTCATCGCGCAGCTCGAGGCCGGGGATCTCGACGGGGATCTCGCCGCGATCCTGCACCAGGGCGCCTGCTCGGACACCACCGCGACCGACGGCCGCTACATGATGGATGCCAACTACCGCTATTCGCGGCGCCTGCTCGACCACTGCATCAGCGAGGAAGTGCACCTGATCTACGCTTCTTCCGCCGCGATCTACGGCGGCAGCCGCGAGTTTCGCGAGTCACGCGAATGCGAGGCGCCCCTCAACATCTACGGCTACTCGAAGTTCCTGTTCGACCAGCTGGTGCGGCGCCGCTACGAGGAGCGCAGCGCGCAGATCGTCGGGCTGCGCTACTTCAACGTTTACGGCGAGCGCGAAAGCCACAAGGGACGCATGGCATCGGTCGCGCACCACTTCTTCAACCAGTACCGCGGCACGGGCCAGGTCCGGCTCTTCGCCGGCAGCGGCGGCTACGGTGACGGAGAGCAGCGCCGGGATTTCGTATCGGTCGAGGACTGCGTCAAGGTGAATCTCTTTTTCCTGGACCACCCGGAAAAGTCCGGCATCTTCAACGTCGGGAGCGGGGCCGCGCAGTCGTTCCACGACATGGCGGTTGCCACCGTCAACGCCTGCCGCAAGGGGCGCTCCGAATCGCCGCTGACTCTCACCGCGCTGCGCGAGCGCAACGTCGTACAGTACATACCCTTCCCCGAGGACCTGAGGGGCCGCTACCAAAGCTACACGCAGGCCGACATGTCGGCGCTGCGCGCCGCCGGCTACGAGGCGCCGTTTCTCAACGTCGAGCAGGGCGTCGCGCGCTACATCCAGAAGCTGCTACAGAAGACCGGCGGCTGACGGAGTCAGAAGGCCGTCAGCCGCCTGCTGCCAGCTGCCGGACGGGTCGGCGGGAAACAGACAGCGATATCTGACGGCTGAGGACTGACGGCTGGCGGCTTCAAGTGCCGGCGCGCCATAAGGTTATTCCGGCCGGCGGCAGGGTGCCTTCGGTTATCATACGAACATGGACCCGCGCTCGATCCCGGCGCTGCCGACGCTCGAGAACTTCGTCGGTAATACGCCCCTGGTGCGGCTGAAGCGCCTGGCCGGCAAGACCAGCAACACGCTGCTCGCCAAGCTCGAGGGCAACAATCCGGCCGGGTCGGTCAAGGACCGGCCGGCGTTCTCGATGATCTCGCGCGCGCAGCAACGCGGCGACATCAAGCCCGGCGACACCCTGATCGAGCCCACCAGCGGCAACACCGGCATCGCGCTCGCCATGTGCGCCGCGATGATGGGCTACCGCATGGTCCTGGTGATGCCCGAGCACCTGTCGGTGGAGCGGCGCCAGTCGATGGCGGCGTTCGGGGCCGAGATCATCCTCACGCCCAAGGACGGCGGCATGGAGATGGCGCGCGACGTCGCGGAGAAGATGCGCGACGAGGGCAAGGGCATCATCCTCGACCAGTTCGCCAACCCGGACAATCCGCTCTCGCACTACGAAGGCACCGGGCCCGAAATCTGGCGCGACACACAGGGCCGCATCACGCACTTCGTCTCGAGCATGGGCACGACCGGCACCATCATGGGCTGCTCGCGCTTCTTCAAGGAGAAGAACCCGAAGATCCAGATCGTCGGCTGCCAGCCCTCCGAGGGCTCGCAGATCCCGGGCATCCGCAAGTGGCCGGCGCAGTACCTGCCGAAAATCTGCGACTGGAAGCGCGTGGACCGCGTGATCGAGGTGTCGCAGGGCGACGCCGAGGAGTCGACCCGGCGGCTGGCGCGCGAGGAAGGCATCTTCGCCGGCATCTCGTCGGGCGGCGCGCTGTGGGCGGCGCTGCAGGTGCTGGCCGAGGTCGAGAACGCGGTCATCGTCTTCATCGTGTGCGACCGGGGCGACCGCTACCTCTCCACCGGCGTCTTTCCAGGCTGATCACGACCGGGAGGGCGGGAGAGCGGGAGGGCGGGAGATGGGGCTGCCTGCCTTTTGTCCCTATACTTCGCTCTCACGCTCTCACGAACCCCGGGCAGCAATGATGTCGATGCTTGTCATTTCCGCATGGCTCCGGTTCTGACGTTCGACATCGAGACCGTGCCCGATGTCGAAGGGCTGCGGCGGCTCCACGGGCTCGATGCCAGGACCTCCGACCGCCAGGTCGCGGATATGGCATTCCAGCTGCGCCGCCAGGCGACCGGCCACGACTTCCTGCCCCTGCACCTGCATCGCGTCGTGGTCATCTCCTGCGCGCTGCGCGAGCGCGATGGGTTCAGGGTGTGGTCCCTGGGCGGGGCGGGCGAGGCGGAGGGGACGCTGATCCAGCGCTTTTTCGACGGCCTCGACAAGTACACGCCCCAGCTCGTCTCCTGGAACGGCGGCGGTTTCGATCTGCCGGTGCTCCACTATCGCGGCCTGATCCACGGCGTGAAGGCGGCCCGCTACTGGGACATGGGCGAGGAGGACCGCGACTTCCGCTACAACAACTACATCAGCCGCTACCACACGCGCCACCTGGATCTCATGGATCTCCTGGCGCTCTACCAGCCGCGGGCGAATGCACCGCTCGACGACCTGGCGCAGCTCGCCGGCCTGCCCGGCAAGCTCGGAATGGACGGCAGCGAAGTGTGGAATGCGTACCAGGCCGGGCGCCACGCCGATATCAGGAATTACTGCGAGGCGGATGTCGTCAACACCTACCTGCTGTACCTCCGTTTCCAGATGATGCGGGGGGCGATGGACGACAAGCAGCTCCGGTCCGAATGCGAGGTAGTGCGGTCCACACTCGGCAAGTCTCCGGAGCCGCACTGGAAGGAATTCCTCGCCAGGTGGCGGGCGTAAAGCGGGCCGGGAGGCGGGCATGAGGAGAGCGTCGCTTGTCGCTGTTGTCCTGGCGCTCGTTGCCAACCCGGCTGCGACACAGGCGCCTCCCTCGGCGCGCGATTCCCTCCTTGCGCGCGCGAAAGCGCTCGAGCTCGACACTCCCTACGTGCCGCCACCTGGTGACGCGCTGGGCCATCACGCCTCCGGCTTTGCCAAGATCATGTGCTCGGCCGTGTTCGTCACCGGACTGGACCCAGACTTCGCCGCCGAGAACGTCGGCTTCTTCACCGGCCCCTACCGGGAGCGCGCCAGGTTTGCCAAGGCGGTGGTTGATCGCGCCGCAAAAGCCGTGCACATCACGCTGCCGAACGGCATGACGCGTACCGCCCGCCACCTTGGCGACCAGGGGTGCGTGACGCTTGCGGTCGGCAAGGATGCGGTGGATTTCAAACCGATCCGGGTCAGGAGCCAGCTACCCGACCCCTCGACCCGGCAGTGGCCGATGGGGGACGTGCTGCCCAAGGATCCGCTGCCTGCGGGGCTCGATATCGCCAAGGTGAAACAGGCAGTGGACGCTGCTTTCGAGCCGGCCGCGGGAATGACGGCCGCCTTCGTCGTCACCTGGAAAGGGCGCTTGATCGGAGAGCGCTACGGGGAAGGCATCACGATGCATACGCCGCTGGAGAGCTGGTCGATGGGCAAGAGCGTGACGGCATCGCTGATGGGCATTCTCATCAGGCAGGGCGTATACGAGCTGTCGCAGCCTGCCCCGATTCCGGAGTGGCAGGGTCCGGGTGACCCGCGCGCAAAGATCCGCATCTCCGACCTTTTGCGCATGTCGAGCGGCTTGCGGAGCAGGGCCCCGCAGGATCCGGACTACGACCCGTCGGCCGGATACCCCGATCACGTGTACCTCTATACGGGCAGCGTCGACTCCTTCCGTTACGCCGCCACGCGCCCGCTGCAGTGGCCGCCCGGAACCGTGGGGCGCTATCGCAACACGGACCCGGTTCTGATCAACTATCTCGTGCGCCTTGCCGTTGAAAAGCGCGGAGAGGAGTATCTGTCGTTCCCGCAACGCGCACTCTTCGACGCGATCGGCATTCGCACGATGGTGATGGAAACGGATCCCCATGGAAACTTTCTCCTCCAGGGCTACGAGTTCGCGTCGGCACGCGACTGGGCACGCCTGGGCAATCTGTATCTGCAGGACGGGGTGTGGAATGGCAAGCGGATTCTGCCCGAAGGCTATGTCAGGTTCGTGAGCACCGTGGCGCCCGCGTGGCAGGCCGACGGGCGCCCCGTTTACGGCGGGTTCTTCTGGATCAACGGCAATGGTGGCTTGCCGGTGCCCCGGGAGGCGTACTACATGGCCGGTGCAGGCGGACAAACCACGCTGATCATCCCGTCGCACGATCTCGTCGTCGTGCGGCTGGGTCACTACCGGGGCGCCGCCGCCGGATCCCAGAGCTTCAGCAGGGCGCTCAAGCTCCTGATGGAAGCGGTGCCGGGCAGGTCCTGAGGGCGGGTTGCGCTAAAATCGTTCTTCCGCTCTCGCGGCGTACTTTGACTCCGCCGCAGCGGCGAGCTTGGAAACACTGACCGTCATATCCCTCGACCAGGAAGGTCGCGGCGTTGCGCGCCGCGACGGCAAGGCCATCTTCATCGAGGGGGCCCTGCCGGGCGAGACGGTGACGTATTCACCGTATCGCAAGAAAGCCGCGTACGAAGTCGCCACCCTTGGCGCAGTGCTCAAGCCGGGCAACCAGCGCGTGGAGCCGCGCTGCCGCTACTTCGGGACCTGCGGCGGCTGCAGCCTGCAGCACCTGGATCCGCGCGCACAGGTCGCCGTCAAGCAGCGCGTGCTGGAGGATGCCTTGTGGCACATCGGTCGCGTGCGGCCCGAGCAGATCCTTCCGGCCATACACGGACCGGCCTGGGGCTACCGCCATCGCGCGCGCCTTGCCGTGCGCCACGTGCCCAAGAAGGGCGGCGCTCTGGTGGGCTTCCACGAGAAGAGGAGCAGCTACGTTGCGGACATGGCGAGCTGTGAAGTGCTGCCGGAGCGCATGTCCAGGGTGATCCGGCCGCTGCGCGATCTCGTGAACGCGCTTTCGATTCGCAGCCGGCTACCGCAGATCGAGATCGCCGTGGGGGAGGAGGCGGACGTCCTGGTGCTGCGCGTGCTCGAGCCCCTGCTGTCGCCCGACGTCGAGCTGTTGCGGCGCTTCGCCCGTGAGCACGGTGTGCGGCTCTACTTGCAGCCCGGCGGGCCCGAGACGGCGCAATCGATGTCGCCGGCAGACGAAGCGGACCTCTACTA